>PKWT01000366.1:0-15890 GCA_003132125.1 Micrococcales bacterium
TGGCCCTCGATGGACTTGTATGCCGCGCGCTTGGCCCGGACGCTCAACACGGTCGAGGCGGCGAGGGTGGCGGTCGGAATGCCCAGGATCAGGAAGTAGACCCAGTGCTGGACGAGCACACCGATGACGACCATCACGACGAGCGTGCCGAGGGAGGCCAGTGCCATCCACCAGCCGATCATCGGGTCGACACCACGCGCCGCCGTGAAGACCTGACGGATCTGGGCGAAGCGTTTGGTCTTTATCTTGGGCGCGTTTGACTTAGCAGATTCCTTGCGGGCCATGAGGATCAGACTACCTTCAGGAGACGTCGGTGAGGTGACGGTGGAGCAGTGAGGAAGCCTCTTGGCGGGCGGGGCTGTAGGAGCTGGCCACGAGGTGTGACAGCTGTTCGGGCACGGGGCGGCCCCATCGCTTCATGGCTTGGGCCCACAGTCGGCCCGCGCGGTACGACGAACGCACGAGTGGTCCACTCATCACACCCTTGTAGCCGATCTCCTCGGCGAGGTCGGACCACCGGACGAACTCCTCCGGCTTGACCCAGCGGTCGATGGGGTGATGGCGCGACGAGGGGCGGAGATACTGCGTGATCGTGAGGAGGTCGGTGCCTGCGGCGTGCAGGTCGCGAAGGGCCTGCTCGATCTCGTGCTCTTCCTCGCCCATGCCCAGGATGAGGTTGGACTTGGTCACCAGGCCGGCGTCGCGGCCCATGGTGATGACGTCCAGCGAGCGTTGGTAGCTGAACGCGGGGCGGATCCGTTTGAACAGGCGCGGGACCGTCTCGACGTTGTGCGCGAACACCTCGGGCTTGGCGTCAAGGACCTGGCTCACCAGATCAGGGACGCCGTTGAAGTCGGGGACCAGGATCTCGACGCCGGTGCCCGGGTTGAGCTGGTGGACCATGCGGATGGTCTCGGCATAGAGCCAGGCACCGCCGTCCTCGAGATCATCGCGCGCGACACCGGTGATCGTGGCGTAGCGAAGCCCCATCTGCAGGACGGACTCGGCAACCCGTCGCGGCTCGTCACGGTCGAGGTCGTCAGGCTTGCCGGTGTCGATCTGGCAGAAGTCGCATCGCCTTGTGCACTGTTCACCGCCAATCAGGAAGGTCGCTTCCTTGTCTTCCCAGCACTCGAAGATGTTGGGGCAGGCAGCCTCCTGGCACACCGTGTGCAGACCCCCGGTCTTCACCATCGAGTTGAGCCGGGTGTACTCCGGCCCCATCTTGGCGGTGGTGCGGATCCACTCTGGTTTGCGCTCGATCGGTGTCTCCGCATTACGGGCTTCGACGCGCAACATGCGACGACCGTCCGGTGCGACGCTCACAAAAGGGCTCCCTTGGCGTGTCCGTGTGGCAAACAGGTAGCCCCAGGTTGACGTGCACCAGAGGCAGACCTCAAGCGTACGCCGCAGGCGCGCGTCCCACGGACGCGGCGGGACGGACTGGCGGAGGGTGAGCTGGAGCAGCGTTCCGTTGCCGCCCAGNNGTCAGCCCAGGATGTCGCTCAGGTGCTTCTCCGCGTAGGGCAGCACCTCGCGGACAGGGACATCGCGTCCCAGCTCCTGGCTGAGCGAGGTGACGCCGGCGTCCGCGATGCCGCACGGCACGATCACCTGGGCCCAGGACAGGTCACAGTCGCAGTTGAGCGCGAACCCATGCATCGTGACGCTCTGACTCACCCGGATGCCGATAGCGCCGATCTTGCGGTCGGGCCGCGACCCATCGGCGTCGATCCACACTCCGCTTCGGCCCTCGACGCGTCCGGCGGTGACCCCGAGGTCGGCACAGACCCGGATCATCACCTCCTCGAGTCGGCGCACGTGCGCGACGACGTCCAGCGGTGACGGCAGCCTGACGATGGGGTAGCCCACGAGCTGGCCCGGACCGTGCCATGTGATCTTGCCCCCGCGGTCGACGTCGATGACCGGTGTGCCGTCGAAGGGCCGCTCGTGAGGCTCGGTCCGCTTGCCCGCGGTGTAGACGGTGGCGTGCTCGAGCAGCAGCACCGTGTCGGGCTCGTCTCCTGCGACAACGCACGCATGAAGATCGCGCTGTCGGTCCCACGCAGACATGTAGTCGACGTAGTCCGGGTCGAAGCCGAGGTGCTCGAAACGCATGTTCGCAGACTACGCGGGCGGTTCGGCATACCTGCCGGTGACCATCAGTCCCTCAGATAGTCGTTGAGGTGCCTGTCTGAGTGGCCGCAGACCCTGCGGGCGCCGCCGCACACCTACCTCTAGGCTGGCGCAACCGCCCATTGACCAACCCGGGAGCAGAGCACGTGAGGCATGAGGACATCACACCCGAGCAAGAGGAGGCCGAGCGCTCGAAGCCCGCAAGCCGGACGAAGCTGACCCGCCTGTTCATCGTGCTGCTTGTCCTCTTGGCGTGGTTCGGGCTGGCGGGCGTGGGAGGTCCGCTGGTCGGCCGACTGTCCGAGGTGCAGAAGAACGACAACGCGTCATTCCTGCCCAAGTCTGCGGAGTCCACCGAGGTTGGCAAGCTCGCGGCGAAGTTCAGCTCGACCGACGCGCTGCCGTACTTCGTGGTGATCGAGCGCCCGACCGGGTTGAAGCCCTCAGATGCTGACGCAGTGAAGAGCTTCATCGCCGGTATTCCGTCCCTGCCCTTCGAGATCAAGGGGTACACCCTCGGGCCGTACCTCGCCTCACCCCCGGCGGCGGCCGTTCCGAGCCAGGACGGCAAGGCACTGCTGGTGCCGGTGCTTCTCAACGCCAAGACGGCTACCGAGGTGATCGGCGACTCCAGCCCGTTGTATGAGGGGGCCAAAGCGCTGAAAGCCTCTGCCGCCTCCACGCTGACGCCGACGGGACTTGCCGTCTATGTCGCCGGCCCTGGGGGAGTCCTGGCCGACTTCGTGACCGCGTTCGCCGGCATCGACGGCATCCTCCTGCTGGTCGCTCTCGGGGTCGTGTTCTTCATTCTGCTGGTGGTGTACCGCAGCCCGATCCTGCCCATCACAGTGCTCATGACCGCTGTCTTCGGGCTGGCGGCCGCCGCGATGGTGATCTACCCGCTCGCCAAGAACGACGTCATCGGGCTGAACGGCCAGAGCCAGGGAATCCTGTCGATCCTTGTTGTCGGCGCGGCGACCGACTACTCGCTCCTCCTGGTCTCCCGGTATCGCGAGGAGCTGCACCAGCACCCGAGCAAGTGGGTGGCGATGGGGGTGGCATGGCGGGCCGCGTTCTCGCCTATTGCCGCGAGCGCCGCAACCGTGATCCTCGGCCTGCTCTGCCTGCTGCTGTCGCAGCTCGGCAGCACGCGCGGGCTCGGGCCGATCGGGGCCCTCGGCATCGCCGGTGCGCTGGTCTCGGCGCTCACCTTCCTGCCGGCCGTTCTGCTGCTCTTCGGGCGCCGCATCTTCTGGCCGATGATCCCCAGGGTCGACCACATCCACGCCGAGGACTCGGTCGGTCGTCAAGGCATCTGGGGTCGTGTTGCCGCCGTGGTGGGTCGTCACCCTCGTCGCACCTGGGTGTTGACGCTGGTGGGGCTGCTCGCCTGCGCCTCGTTCGCCCCGACCCTGAAGGCCGACGGGATCACCCAGTCGCAAATCTTCTTGAACAAGGTCGAGTCGGTCACCGGCCAGGAGGTCCTGGCGAGACACTTCCCAGCGGGCTCGGGCTCGCCGGTGCAGATCATCGCGCCCCAGGCCAAGGCCGAGCAGGTACTGGCCGAGGTGAAATCCGTCAGCGGTGTCGCCTCGGCGTTCGTGGGGGAGGCACCAGGGTTGCCGCCGAAGGTCGTAGACGGCAACGTCCTTGTCCAGGCGACACTGACCCCGGCCGCAGACAGCCCGGCCGCCGAGGTCGTCGTCGAGAAGCTGCGCGGCGCTCTTGACCGGGTCGGCGCCGATGTTCTGGTCGGCGGCAGCACAGCCGTCAACTTCGATGTCCGGCAAGCCAGCCAGCGGGATCTGCGGGTCATCATCCCGGCGATCCTCGCCGTGGTTTTCCTGGTGCTGATGCTGCTGTTGCGGTCTTTGGTCGCGCCGGTGGTCCTCGTCATCGCCAACGTCATCTCGTTCGCGGCAACCCTCGGTGTGGCGGCGCTCGCCTTCGACCACGTCTTCCACTTTCCGGGGTCCGATCCGGCGACTCCGCTGTATGCCTTCGTGTTCCTGGTCGCGCTGGGTATCGACTACTCGATCTTCCTCATGACCCGCGTCCGCGAGGAGTCAGCTGACATGGGCACCAGGCCGGGAATCCTGGTGGCGCTGGCGGTGACCGGCGGGGTCATCACGAGCGCGGGCATCGTTCTCGCATCGACGTTCTCCGCCTTGGCGATCATTCCCCTCGTCTTCCTCGCCCAGATTGCCTTCATCGTCGCCTTCGGTGTCCTGTTGGACACCATGGTGGTCCGCTCCTTGTTGGTCCCCGCATTCACCCACGAGCTCGGTCGACGGATCTGGTGGCCAAGTCGGCTCAGCCAGGAGCCGACGCCGGCCGAGGGTGACAGCCCGGTGACGGCATCGTGAACGCCGGGGTTGCCACGAATACGATGGCTTCATGATCTCCGTGGGCTTGGCCGGTTTCGGTTCGGCGGGGCGCGGCATTCACGCACCACTGCTACAAGAGGCCGGTATGACGATCGCGGCGGTCTCGACCGCCGATCCGCAACGCGTGGAGCAGGTTCACGACGACCTGCCGGGGGCCAGCGTGGTCGCCGACCTTGACGCATTGCTTCGGGTTGCGGGTCTGGATCTCATCGTGCTGGCTACTCCGAGCGGGCTTCACTCCGATCAGGCTCGGCAGTGCATCGACGCCGGGATCGCGGTGGTGGTCGACAAGCCGCTGGCCACGGATGCAACGCGGGCGTTCGGCGTCGTTGACGCAGCTCGAGCGGCCCGTGTGGCGATGACGGTTTTCCAGAACCGTCGATTCGATGCCGAACACGTGGCGGCTCGAGAGACGGTGCGATCCGGTCGGCTGGGTGAGGTGTTCCGTCACGAGTTTCGTTGGGAGCGTTGGCGTCCCACGCCCAAGGACCGGTGGCGCGAGAACGCCCCGGCCGCCCAGGGCGGTGGCATACTGCTGGATCTGCACAGCCACATGGTCGACGCGGCGGTTGACCTGTTCGGTCCGATCGACAGGGTCTATGCCGAGATCGCAGCCAGGAGCACCGCCTCGGAGGACGACGCGTTCCTGGCCTGCCGGCATACGTCCGGGGTGATGTCCCACCTGGGTGCCACGTCCCTCTCAGCTGCGCCCGGGCCGCGGGTGCGGATCCTGGGACGCACTGGCGCTTTTCTGCTCAATCAGTTCGACGATGATGGCGCGGACATCTATCCCGACCTTGCCAACGCCGACGTGGGGAAGTGCGGATGGATCTATGAGGGGGAGCAGCAGGCTCCGGTGGATCGGCCCGCGGCCGGACAGGTCGACTTCTATCGCCAGGTGCGGGCGGCACTTGCCACAGAGGATCCTCAGGGCGCCATGCCGGTTGACCCGTACGACGCAGTTCACACTCTCGCCGTCATCGATGCTGCTCGCGCCAGCGCCGTACACGGAACGGTGGAGCAGGTCCGCACGCCGGGACAGCGCTGAGCTGCTTAGTGCTGAGCTGACTTAGTGCTGAGCTGACTTTGCTGGGTCAGCGCTGAGCTGATCGCCGGCGGAGCTGCCGCGTCGCAAGTGGTTCCTCCACGGCGTGGTCACCATCGCGGCGGACGATGTAGGCCCCTTTGCCCGCCTGCTCGCTGACCGCCTCGACGAGCTCAGTTCCGCGGTAGAGCATCCCGACTCCATCGTCGGTGCAGTGGGTGGTGCCCAGGGTGCCGTCCGCGACGAGCCGGTGAATGAGAGGACGTCGCCGGTCCTCGCTGTCGTAGTGCACGCCGTTGGCATATGGCAGGAACCCCAGGCCGTTCGTGACGGCGCGCAGCTCGGGACCGAACGAGTCGGTGGTGCCGCCCTCGAACCAGCAGATCGACCCGGCGGAGACGCCGGCGAGAACGACCCCGGCCTGCCAGACGCGCCGCAGGATCTGATCGAGGCCATGAACCCGCCATACGGCCAGGAGGTTGGCCACCGAACCACCGTTGACCCACACGACGTCCTGCTCCATCAGGTGCCCCTCGATGTCCTCCAGGTTTGGTATCGGGAACATGCTCAGATGGGTGAGGTTGAACCCGGCCTCGCGGCCCGCCTCGGACATATCCATCTGGAACCGCGGGTCGTCGCCGGACGCGGTGCCCACGTTGCAGACCCTGGGGACAACTCCCGAGGTGCCGGACAGATCCACGGCATAGTGGAGAAGGTCAGCGAACTGGAAGCGCAGACGGTCGTGATCCCGGTAGCCGCCGGATGTTGCGAGGATCGTTGGTGCGTCAGTTGCCATGTCGAGACAATAGGGGGTTGCCATCGCCGTTCCGCCGCTCGTGCCGGGTTTCACCATCACGAGTGAGCTGAGCTCGGACGCGAAGGGGTCGACGTGGGCGGCCATGCGGACCCTCGATGACAAGCCTTTGGTTCTGAAGGTCATCCCGGTCAGTGACGTGACCGAGGCCCGGGCGAAGGCAGTTCAGCTGATGGCAGTGCTTGACGGGATCGAGAACGAGCATCTGGTTGGCCAGCACGGTGCCATTGCCCTGGCCGATGGCGAGCTGGCCCTGGTCCTCGATCGGGTCACTGGCGGCAGTCTGGCCCAGCTTCTCGGTGGGCGAGGGAACCTGAGCCCCGGTGAGACGGTCACGACCCTCGCGCCGCTGTTCGGCACGCTGGCGGCACTGCACGCTGCCGGGGTCGTGCACGGTGATCTGGCACCGCGAGGCATTCTGTTCAGCGCCGACGGCAGACCACTGATCGGTGATGTTGGGGTGGCCCGGCTCATGGGACACGCTGGGGGGCAGGTTGATCGGGATGAGAGCCTCATGGCTCCCGAAGTCGCCGGTGGTGCCGTTCCGTCGGCGGCCTCCGACGTCTATTCCCTGGCGGCGATCGGCTGGCTCTGTCTCACGGGAGCCCCGCCCGATCATGGGTCGACGATTCGGTGCTCCACCACGGTGAGTCCCCGAATACCTGCCCGGCTGACCGATGTCCTCACCTCTTGCCTCTCAGCCAGCCCGACCACACGGCCTTCTGCCCGCGCAGCCGCTGTCGAGGTGTTCGACGCGGTGCAGGCAGAGTCGGTCGTCCTGGCCTCGGTGGCTGACCCCGCCACCGAGATCACCCGGCGGATTCGTGCCACCGCGGCGGCTGTTTCGGTCCCGGCCCCACCCTCGGCGGGCAGACGTCTGCGTCGGTCCCTGGTCATCGGTGCCATCGTTCTTCTTGTGACGACGGCCATCGGCGGGGGGACCATGTGGTTCGTGAGTCGCACGCTGGAGCCTGCTCCTCCCGCCGCCGCCCGGTCCTCGGCGCAGGTCAGACCCGCACCGGTGACGACATCGACGTCAGCAGGTCTGGCGACCGCGGACCTCGTGCCGGCGGCCATCACATCCGGGAGCCCGACCGATGTCGTGACCGCGAGCGACTCGCCACGGGTTGCAGCGGCTGGACTGTTGCAGGCGTTGGTCGACGCGCGGGCGCTGGCGTATGCCGCCCGAAGTCCCGTTCTCCTGGACCTGGTCTATGCGCCCGGGGCATTACGGGCCGGCGCTGACCGGAGGAACCTTGCCACCGCGCTGGAGAGAGGAGCGACGTACCTCGGGTTGAGGTTTGTTGTGAAGGATGCGTCCTTCGTGGACGGGACGTCGGACGCGGCCCGGATTCGGGCCACCATCCTGACGCCGGCCTACGAAACCGGCCAGCCGGATGGGCGCAGGGTCGCGCACGCGTCGGAAACGGTTGGACCGTCTGTCTTCACACTGAGCCTGACCCGGGATGGCTGGCGAATCCTGGGCCTGGCGGCGCCTTAGCTCTCGTTGACCAGCCAGCGCATGGCGCTCTCGATGGTGTCGTGATCGAACACGAACCCCGAAGCGGTCAGCACGCTGGGCAGGACGCGCTGGCTGCCGAGGATGTCGCTGGCGAACTCGCCCATGATCATCTTGAGCGCCAGCGTGGGGGCCGGCAGTACCGCCGGACGGCCAAGCACAGCCCCGAGGGCTTTCATCACCTCGGCCTGGCGCAGGGGCTGAACGCCGACAAGGTTGACGGGTCCACTGAGGTCCTGGTCGATGAGATGGGCCAGTGCCCGAATCTCGTCGTGCAGCGTGATCCAGCTCCAGTACTGCCGCCCTGAGCCGAGCGGGCCGGCCAGGCCGAACCGGGCGAGAGGGAGCACTCGCTCCATGGCGCCACCGTGGGGTGCCAGGACGAGCCCGGTGCGCGCATGGACGACACGGAGGCCCGCGTTCTGAGCCGGACCGGTGGCGGACTCCCATGCCCGGACAACGTCAGCGAGGAAGCCGTGCCCCATCACGCTGTCCTCGGTGAGGACCTCGTCGCCGCGGTCACCGTAGGCGCCCATGGCCGAACCACTCACGAGAGCGATGGGCTCCCCGAGATCGGCCAGGGCAGTGGCGATGGTGGCCGTGCCGTCAACGCGCGAGGAAAGGATCTCGTGCTTGTATGCCGTCGTCCACCGATGGTCGCCTATGCCGGCTCCTGCGAGGTGAACTACAGCCGTGACGCCCGACAGCTCACGAGGGTCCAGCGTTCGCGTCGCCGGGTCCCACCGGATCTCGTGGCTGGCCCGCGGTTGGCGGCGGACCAAGTGCACGACCTCGTCGCCTCGGGCCCGCAGTAAGGTAGACAGCGCGCTGCCGATCAGTCCAGAGCCACCGCTGATGGCAACTCGCTCCTGCCTCGGGCTGTGTGCGGACATGGAGCTGTGCGGCATACGACGAGGTGTTCTAGAGGCCCAGGGAGGCCTCGAAGGCCCCCTCTTCAAGGCGGGCTTTCATCGACATCAGGAACCGTGCTGCGTCCGCGCCGTCAACCACCCGGTGGTCGTACGACAGCGCCAGATAGACGATGGAGCGGATCGCGATCGTCTCGCCACCATCGTTGTCCTTGACCACGACGGGACGCTTGACGACCGCACCGGTTCCGAGGATGGCGACGTTGGGCTGGTTGATGATCGGGGTGTCGAACAGTGCTCCGCGGCTGCCGGTGTTGGTGAGCGTGAAGGTGCCACCAGCGAGCTCATCCGGGGAGACCTTGTTCGTCCGGGTCCGTTCGGCCAGGTCGGCGATCTTGCGTGCCAGGCCGGCGATGTTGAGGTCACCGGCGTCCTTGATCACCGGCACCAGCAGGCCACGTTCGGTGTCGACCGCGACGCCGAGATTCTCGGAGCCGTGATAGGTGATCTGGTCACCCTCGACGCTGGAGTTGACGGTCGGGTGGGCCTTGAGCGCCTCAACCGCCGCGAGAGCGAAGAACGGCAGGAAGCTGAGCTTCGCGCCCTCACGGGTCTCGAACTCGCGCTTGGCCTTGTCGCGAAGTCTCGCGACCTTGGTGACGTCGACCTCAACCACTGTGGTGAGCTGCGCCGAGACCTGCAGTGACTCGACCATGCGTGCTGCGATGACTTTGCGCAGTCGACTCATCTTCTCGGTCGTCCCGCGTTTGGGCGAGACCGCCGTGCCACCGCCCGTAGTCACTGCGTTCGGCGCCGGTGCGCTGGCTGGGGCCCCTCCGGCAGTCACCGCGGCCAGAGCTGCAGAGGCCGCATCGAGCACGTCCTGCTTGCGGATCCGACCACCGACGCCGGTGCCCTTGAGCGCGGCGAGGTCGACACTGCTGTCGCTGGCGAGCTTGCGTACCAACGGTGTCACGTATGCCGAGGCGTCAGCTGGCACAGAGGGAGGCGCCGGCGCCGTGACGGTGGTGATCGGCGCAGCGGCAGGCGAGGCGAATGCCGACTCAGCCGGGGGCGCTGCATAGGCCGGCGCGGCTGCAGGCATCGACGCGGCCGGCGCGGGCTCTTGAACTGGCGCGGCCGGCGCTGGGGCGTATACGGGCGCGGCCGGCGCGGGCTCTTGAACTGGCGCGGCCGGCGCTGGGGCGTATACGGGCGCGGCCGGCGCTGGCTCGTGCACGGGCGCGGCGACGCGGGGCGCCTCACCAACCTGGCCACCGATGATGGCCAGATCGGCGCCCACGGCGACGGTCTCGTCCTCGCCGACCAGGATCTTGGTGACGGTGCCGGCAACCGGGGAGGGGATCTCGGTGTCGACCTTGTCGGTCGAGACCTCAAGCAACGGCTCGTCGACGGCCACTGCGTCACCGACGTTCTTGAGCCAGCGCGACACGGTGCCTTCGGTGACCGACTCGCCAAGAGCCGGCATCCTCACGGTGGTGCCACCCGCGATCTCCGCAGCCGGTGATGCGGCTGGCGAGACCGACGCCTCGGCGACGGGCGCAGGAGTCGCTGGCGCAGCGAAGGACCGTGGTGCCTCTTCCTGCGCGCGCGCTGCGATGGGAGGTGACGGTGCGATGGTGGCTGGCGGCGGGGTGGGGGCCTGGTATGCAGCGGGCTGCTCCGCCGGGGCAGATGGAGCAACCGGCACCGATGTGGCGTCACCGATGACGGCCAGGTCGGTGCCGACCGCCACGGTCTCGTCCTCGGCCACGAGGATCTCTTGTAGGACTCCGGCCACGGGCGAGGGGATCTCGGTGTCGACCTTGTCGGTGGACACCTCGAGCAGCGGCTCGTCGACGGCCACTGCGTCCCCGACGTTCTTGAGCCAGCGGGACACGGTGCCTTCGGTGACCGACTCCCCAAGGGCCGGCATGGTCACGCGTTCAGACATGAGTTGAGATCTCCTCGTTGTGCGGTGCGGCGGTCAATGTCTGCGGCTGCGGATGACGCTGTCAGGCGTGTGCGTGCAACGGCTTCCCGGCCAGCGCCAGGTGGGCCTCGCCGAGAGCTTCGTTCTGGGTCGGGTGCGCGTGGATCAGCTGGGCGACGTCGGAGGGCAGCGCCTCCCAGTTGTAGATGAGCTGTGCTTCGCCGACCTGCTCACCCATGCGGGAACCGATCATGTGGACACCGACAACCGGACCATCCTTCTGGCGCACCAGCTTGACGAAGCCCGCCGTCCCCAGGATCTGGCTCTTGCCGTTGCCGCCGAGGTTGTAGTCGTATGTCTCGATCTCGCCGAACTTCTCCTTGGCCTGCGCCTCGGTATAGCCGATCGATGCAATCTCGGGCTCGCAGTAGGTGACGCGCGGAATGCCCATCTCGTCGATGACCGGCGGGTTGAGCCCGGCGATGTGCTCGGCGACGAAGATGCCCTGCGCGAAGCCACGATGGGCCAGCTGAAGGCCAGGCACGATGTCGCCCACGGCATAGATGCCTTCGACGTTGGTCTGGCAGCGCTCGTTGGCCAGGACGAAGCCCCGGTCGACCGTGACGCCGGCCTCTTCGTAACCAAGACCGGCGGTGACCGGACCCCGTCCGACGGCAACGAGCAGGAGGTCGGCCTCGATGGTCTCGCCTGACTCCAGCGACACCTGCACGCCATCACCGGTCTGGGTCGCGCCGGAGAACTTCACACCGGTCTTGAAGTTGATCTTGCGTTTGCGGAAGGACCGTTCGAGCTGCTTGGAGATCGCTTCGTCCTCGGCGGCCACCAGACGGGGGAGCGCCTCCACGATCGTGACTTCGGAGCCGAAGGACTTGAAGACAGAGGCGAACTCGACGCCAATGACCCCGCCACCGAGGACGACGACGCGGGATGGGACGTAGTCGAGGAAGAGCGCCTGTTCACTGGTCATGATCCGGCCGCCAATGTCCAGGCCCGGGAGCGACTTCGCGTAGGAGCCGGTGGCCAGGACGACGTTCTTGCCGACCAGCTGACGTCCGGCGACCTCGACGGTGTTCTTGGCTACGAGACGGCCCTCGCCCTCGACGTACTCGATGCTCTTGGACTTCACCAAGCCCTGCAGCCCCTTGTAGAGGCGTCCCACGACGCCGTCCTTGTAGGCGTTGACGCCGCTCATGTCGACCGACTCGAAGGTGGTCTTGACGCCGAACTGCTCGCCCTCGCGGGCGGTGTCGGCGACCTCGGCTGCGTGCAGGAGCGCCTTGGTCGGGATACAGCCGAGGTGCAGGCAGGTGCCCCCGAGCTTGCCCTTTTCGACCAGGGCGACGGACAAGCCCAGCTCTGCGGCGCGCAGCGCGCAGGCGTAACCGCCGCTGCCTCCACCCAGGATGACGATGTCGAACGTGTTCTCGGCGGTAGCCGACATTGCGGACGCTCCCTTGGTGTGCGCATCTGACCCGACGGCGCCCTGGGTCATGCAGCGCGCGCGTGTGCTGCGCACTCTCGGGCGTCGTAGAGCATCTTGCCACTGATCGAGGGCGCAGTCGCAAGGTGGCGCCAGCGGTGAGACGACTTCGGTGCGACCACGATCACCGCAGGACTGCGCACGGTGAAGGGATAGTGGTCGGTAGAGTCGCCGTATGACGTGGTTGGCCGTGACTGCAGTGGGAGTGGTCGGATGAGCTGGTGGGGAAGGCGACGGCGCCGCGACGTTCCGCTGCAGAAGGGCCGGATGGACGGTCCCGGCATGGCGGTGGACAACGACGCGGTCCGCGATCACCTCAAGGCGTTCGTGGCCAGCAGGCGCGGAGTCGAGGCATTCGTCGAGCCGCCGACCAACGTCACCGCGACCACGGTGGTGCTGATAGCTCACGACGGCGAGTGGACCCGGCGAGCAGTTGCCTCGCGTGACGCGGCGTTCGAGCTGCCGCGAGCTCTCGGCATACCGGTGTATGACGTCAACCAGACTGGATACCCGTCGCGTATGCGCGAGTGGAACTCCCGACAGCGCAAGGGTTCCGGTCAATAAGGCGGTGGTATGACTTGTCCTCCCGTGGCAAAGTTGGAGGCACAGCGCACCTGAGATGCAGGACGTAAGGAGAGCACCGATGACCAAAGATGCAGACAAGTCCGGCGATGACCAGGCGCCGCTTCCGTCCGTGGCGGAGGACGTGAAACGCAAGTTCCGTGAGGCGCTTGACAGAAAGCATGCCCACGGTGGGCGTGACGTCACCGATGACGGCGAGCACGCGAAGATCCATGATGCTCATGGACCGGCCAAGGCGCAGCAGATGTTCCGGCGCAAGAGCGGCGGCTGATCGCCCAGATTCAGCACACAGAATTTCATCACACAGAGAGCCAGCCACGTCTGACGTGGCTGGCTCTCTTCCGTGCGTCAGGCGGTATGCCGGGTGATCAGACCTGTGACTCAGCGATCCCCACAAGGGTGCGGACTCCGAAGCCGGTGCCCTGGACGGGGGTGTATCCCCACGGTGTCTTGTCGTTGAACGCCGGCCCGGCGATGTCGAGGTGGGCCCACGGAATCGGCTCACCGTGCTTGTCGTTGCCGACGAACTCGGACAGGAACCAGCCTGCGTAGATCACACCGGTCGGGCCCGACTGCAGCAGATCAGCCACGGGGGACTCGAGCGTGGGGCGGATGTCCTCCAGCATCGGGAAGGGCCAGAAGGGCTCGCCGACCTCGTCCGCGATGTCCTTGACCCCGGCGCGCAGCTCGTCGTCGTTGCTCATGAAGGCGGCGGTGCGGTTGCCCAGCGCCATGACCGCGGCACCGGTCAGGGTCGCGATGTCGATGATGAGGTCGGGCTTCTTCTCCGAGGCGAGAGCGAGGCCGTCAGCGAGGACCATGCGGCCCTCGGCATCGGTGTTGTTGAGCTCGACGGTCTTGCCACCGCGCATCGTGACGACATCGCCGGGGCGGCACGCGCCGGTGCCTGGCATGTTCTCGGCCAGGCAGAGGTAGGCGCTGACCTCGACCGGCAGGCCGAGCTCGGCGATGGCGAAGACGGCGGCGGCGACCGCGGCAGCGCCCGCCATATCGCACTTCATGGTGGTCATTCCTGCCTTGGGCTTGATCGTCAGGCCGCCGGAGTCGAAGGTGATGCCCTTGCCCACGAAGGCGACGTGCTTGTTTGCCTTGGCAGGGGTGTAGCGCAGCGTCACCAGTCGCGGTCCTCTGGCCGAGCCGCCACCCACGGTGAGGTGGCCGCCGAAGCCACCGCGGGCCAAACCAGCTTCGTCGAGGATGGAGACCTTGACGCCGGTGCCGACCGCACGCTTCTTGATCGTGGCGGCGAACGTCTCCGGGTAGAGGGCGTTCGGGGGCGCGTTGACCAGGTCGCGGGTGTAGTTCGTGGCCTCGCCGAGGGCGGAGGCGCGCTTGATGGCGGCGCGAAGACCACGGTCCCGCGCCACGGGCGAGGCGACCACGATGGCCTTGACAGGAATCGAGGCCGGGCCGGCGGCCGTGCTCGTGACGCTGTAGGCACCGAAGACCGCTCCCTCCGCCGAGGCGATCGCTTCTTCCACGCCGGATCCTGGGGCCAGCACGATGGCCTTGGAAAGGCCGCTGAGCTGACGGGTGGCCGCACCCACCGCGCGACGAATGGCTTCGGCCTCCAGCAACCCGCCCTCGGCCGTCACTTTGCCGGCGCCGGACACGATGACCAGCGAGGCAGTCACGCCGGGCACCGACACGAGCTTGAGGACCTCGTCGGCATCTCCCTTGGCCTTGAGCGTCGAGAGGGCCGACTCCAGGTGGGCGACGGTCTTGTCGCCCAGTCCGTGCCCGGGTGCCAGAGCAGCCCCGTCATCGGTGTGAACCGAGACGAGCACGAGTGCATCGCCTTTGAGATCGGCTGCGGCGCGATCGGACACGGTCAAGGTGGTCACTGGGTTCCTATCCTTCGAGGTCGAGGCTTAGGTGATGAGGATAACGAATTCGGTTACGGATACCGTGGGCCCCATGACTGAAGCCTCTCTCAAGACCTCCCCGCTCCACGACCGTCACGTTGCCCTTGGAGCCAAGATGGCTGACTTCGGCGGCTGGGAGATGCCGATCGAGTACCCCGGAGGAGGCGTGGTGCGCGAGCACACGGCCGTCCGTGAGCGTGTCGGCATCTTCGATGTCAGCCACCTGGGCAAAGCCAGCGTCAAGGGTCCCGGCGCTGCGGCGTTCATCAACTCCTGCCTGACCAATGACCTCGGCCGCATTCACGAGGGCAAGGCGCAATACACCCTGTGCTGCGACGAGACCGGCGGGGTGGTTGATGACCTCATCGTCTACCTGCGCGCCGAGGACGACGTCTTCCTCATCCCCAACGCCTCCAACACTGCCGAGGTCGTACGCCGGCTGCAGGCGGCTGCGCCCGAGGGCCTGCAGATCGAGAACCTGCACGATGGGTACGGCGTCATCGCGGTCCAGGGCAACAAGAGCGACGAGGTCCTCCAGGCACTTGGTCTGCCGACCGGCCACGAGTACATGTCGTTCGTCGAGGCCGACTGGAACGACAAGCCGGTCATCGTCTGCCGCACCGGCTACACCGGCGAGCGCGGATACGAGCTGGTTCCGCGCTGGGACGACTCGTTGGCGCTCTGGGACGCGCTGGTCGAGGCCGCGGCACCGTATGACGGGCTGCCCTGTGGCCTGGGTTCTCGGGACACCTTGCGCACCGAGATGGGCTACCCGCTGCACGGTCACGAGCTGAGCCTGGACATCACTCCGGTGCAGGCTCGGTCCGGCTGGGCCGTTGGCTGGAAGAAGGATGCGTTCTGGGGCAAGGACGCGCTCGTCGCAGAGAAGGCCGCCGGTCCCAAGCGCGCCACCTGGGGCCTGCTGGCCACCGGCCGTGGGATTCCGCGTTCGCACTGCCAGGTCAAGGGCGCGGACGGCACGCTGCTGGGCGAAGTCACCTCCGGGACGTTCTCGCCGACCCTGAAGCAGGGAATCGCTTTGGCGCTGCTCGCTCCGAGTGCCAAGGAGGGCGACGAGGTCGTCATCGACGTCCGTGGCCGCGACGTCCTCGCGACCGTCGTCAAGCCTCCGTTCGTCCAGGTCCAGATCCGCTAGCGCCAAGCACGTCGAGGTAGCCCGCGCTGGCGCGCCACAACGCGTCGGCGACGGGCTCCAGC
>PKWT01000366.1:15919-17085 GCA_003132125.1 Micrococcales bacterium
AAGATCCCTTCGGACTCATCCCAGATCAGCAGTGGTCGGCGAACTCTGTGGTTCCACACGGGTGCTCGAGTCGATCGCCACATCGCCACGATTGGGCTCTGCGAGAGCCGCGTGGCATTGGACCAGTGCTCGGCCCCCTGTGGAGGGCAGAGCCAGGCAACCTCGTCTACCGGCACGTCGAGCGCCAGTACGACGCGCAGACGGTCGAGATCGTCATGACCGGTCAACACGTCGGCGTAGGCCCACAGCTGTACGACTCGTAACGGAAAGACCGTTACGGGCCGCTCCGCCATGTCGGCGCAGGCATGCGCGAGCTCGTCGAGATGATGGACGGCGCGGGACCACTTCATCGGGCTCCTCTCGGACTGACGGCCGCGGCCTGGCTGGCAGCCGGAACGACCTGGCTTGGGTGAGACGCTACCGACCCGGATACCGTTGGCCGTTGGTGAGTGCCGCCCCCACCGCGACCCCGGGATCCAACACCGCCGGCGCCGGTCGGCGTTTCGATACGTGTTTCAAGGTGGGGAGAAGCTGTGGCCAAGGGACTGCTCGTGGCGGGGACCACGTCGGACGCCGGCAAGAGCCTGGTGACCGCTGGGCTGTGCCGTTGGCTGGCCCGCAGGGGCGTATCGGTGGCTCCCTTCAAGGCACAGAACATGTCCAACAACTCGATGGTCTGTGCGGATGGATCGGAGATCGGGCGAGCTCAGTGGGTTCAGGCCGTCGCGTGCGGAGTGGCGCCCGAGGCCGCCATGAATCCCGTCCTCCTCAAACCGGGCTCGGACCTCAGGTCCCACGTGGTCCTCATGGGTCAATCCTGGGGTGAGCTCGACGCAGGAGAGTGGGCCACGGGCCGAAAGGTATTGGCGGAGACCGCGTTTGAGGCATTTCGTGACCTGTCGTCCCGTTTCGATGTCGTCATTGCCGAAGGCGCAGGAAGTCCGGCAGAGATCAACCTGCGTGAGGGCGACTTCGTCAACATGGGTCTGGCGCGGGCTGTGGATCTGCCGGTGGTCGTGGTCGGCGACATCGACCGCGGCGGAGTCCTCGCCGCGATGTACGGCACCCTTGCCCTGCTGGACGAGTCGGACCAGGCCCACATCCGCGGTTGGATCGTCAACAAGTTTCGCGGGAACCTGTCCCTCCTCGAGCCGGGTCTGCGAATG
>PKWT01000375.1 GCA_003132125.1 Micrococcales bacterium
ACCACTCCAGGGGACGCAATCAGACGATGACGCCGTCCGCGCCTATCTTGTCTACAACTTGAGGGTGGCACTCAGAGACCCGACTGCCAGGTCCCAGGTGCGACCGCTGGGTTTCGACCCGGCGACCGCGTCCCAGGTGTCCCGACCCGTTCCAATATGTCCCACGAATCTCAATTCGGCGTTTCGCCTGAGACGGAGTGGGACGACTGAGACGTCGCTGGTCAGCAATCTGGTCACGGATCTGGTCACGGGCCACACATGCAAGAGGCCCTCTCCCAATGGGAAAGGGCCTCTGACCTGCGACGACGTTGGTAGCGGGGGGACCCGGAAGACCTGCGTTCGCGCCGTTGCGGCACTTGGGTTTCTCGGTTGATTTCGCACTTGCCTGGGCATTTGCCCACCCTCCACTCGGTCTTCGCTGGACATGTCTCCAGTGAAGCAGAGGCTCAGGACAGCGGCGTGATCTCGCAGACTTGATCCTGTGTGTCGACGGGGCGTCTGGCAGTTCACGTTGATCGGGACGTAGGCCATGTCATGTGTCACTTGTGGCGACTCTCGAGTTCGCGGTGACGCGTTCGTCGATCGCCGACGTTGATGACTACAGCTTCAAGTTCGGGCGGCGCTCCCGAGTGTCTTGGTCAGAGATCAGGTCAGAAAGCTAGGCAAGGTGGCTGGCCACGATCTCACTGGTCACGGCGCGGAGGTTTCCGGCGTGGCTCCTGGAAGGCTTTGGTCGGCCCTGTCCAGTCGCGGATCTATCCCGCTTCGATGACGGTGCATACCGCCGTTGCTGTGCTGACTCCGAAGTTTGACAGCGGACACGAGAAACTGCCCGGAGACGGCCACGAAGCTGCTCGGTGGCGGACATGAAAACTGAGGAGTTCCGGCTCTTCCTCGTGCCTACCGGCGTCGCAGCCGCGGTGACCTCGGAGGCCTTGCCGTTGTTGGCCGCCCGCTACGGCTGGCCACCCCAGGCCGTCGAGACGTATGCCGCGAACCGTCCAGGCGCCTCGCCAGGAGACAACGCCTGCGCCATCCTCACGGACGCAGCGTTCCGGGTCCCGTCGGCACGCCTCGCCGCCGCCCAGCACGCCGCCGGGGGCACGGTCCATTCCTACGAGTTCGGGTGGCCCACGCCCGTCAGGAGTCTCGGGGCCTGCCACGCCCTCGAGCTCGCCTTCGGGCGCGACGGGGCACCGGGGTGGCGGCCATGGACACCGGATGATCGGCCCGTCATGACCTTCGACGTCACCTCCGAGCTGACACGCGGACCCCGCAGCGACGAACTGGCACTCTGGGACTGATGGCCCGTTCCTCACGGTGTGTCACTCGTGACGGTCTGGGCGAACGACGATGTGGAGCCTTGCCAGATCACGCTGCAGATTCCCGACCCCCACGTAGTCACCAGGGCGACTTACTGATCTGCAGCGATGGGTGTGCGTTCTGGTCCGGTGAAGGACGGCGTCCAATGCAGGGACGGCGCCCAATGCTCAGATCGACACCGCGGGCTCCACCTGTTCTACGGCGGTGTCTTCGTGGCTGCGCAGCTTGATCTCCTTGAGGAACCAGGTCATCACGAACGCGGCCAGCACAATCGGGACGGCGGAGATGAACACCGTGCTCAGTGCGGATACGAACGACGAGACCACGGGTCCGCGTACCGCGGGCGGTAGCGCGGCGATCACCTGCGGAGAGCCGGTCAGCTGAGACGGGTTGACCCCATGCAACGCTGCCAGGGGCAGCCGCTGAGCCAGCTCGGAGGCGAGCCGGTTGGCCAGTATGGTCCCGAAGAGCGCCGTGCCAAAGGTGCCGCCCAGTGAGCGGAAGAAGGTGGCCGAAGACGTTGCTACGCCCATGTCACGCCGGTCAACGGAGTTCTGCATGGCCAGCACCATGACCTGCATGACCAGACCGATCCCGGCACCCAGAGTCAGCATGAACAGCGCCGTCCGCCAGTACGGAGTGTCCGCGCCCAGCGTCGACAGCAGGGCCAGGCCAACGGCGGTGACGGCAGTCCCGATGATCGGGAAGCGCTTGTAGCGACCCGTGGTCGTGATCCGCCGTCCTGAGCCGACCGAGGCAATGAACAGGCCGACCATCAGCGGCAGCAGCTCCAGGCCGGACTGTGTCGGCGAGACCCCCCGGACGATCTGCAGGTACACAGGCAGGAACACGATCGCCCCGAACATGGCGAAACCGATGGAGAAACCGATGGCGCTGGACACCGAGAAGATCCGGTTGCGGAACAGCCGCAGCGGCAGGATCGGCTCGGCGGCCCGCGACTCCCACCAGACGAATGTCACCGACAGGACAAGTCCGGCGCCCAGCAGGCCGATGATCGCCGGTGAGGTCCAGCCGAAGTCGCGGCCGTTGACCAGCCCGAGCAGCAGCGTCGTCACGCCAGCGACCATGAGCACCGCGCCGAGGTAGTCGATGCTGTGCTCGCGGCGGACGTGTTTCAGCCCATGCAACGCCCGGTCGGTGACCAGCAGCGCGACGATACCCAGCGGGATGTTGATGAAGAAGATCCAGTGCCACGAAAGGTGCTCCACAAAGAAGCCGCCGAGCAGCGGACCGGCGACCGAGGAAATGGCGAACACAGCGCCGAAGTAACCCTGGTAACGTCCGCGCTCGCGAGGCGCGATGACATCGCCGATGATCGCGAACGCCAACGCCATCAAGCCACCAGCACCAAGCCCCTGTATGCCGCGGGCCCCGATGAGCTGCCACATCTGCGTCGACAGGCCAGCCAGCGCCGAGCCGATGAGGAACACGATGATGGCGAAACGGAAGACGGGCTTACGGCCGTAGAGGTCGGAGATCTTGCCGTACAACGGCGTGGAGGCCGTCGAGGCCAGCAGGTAGGCCGTCACGACCCAGGACAGGTGCTGAAGCCCGCCGAGGTCACCGACGATGGTCGGCAGGGCCGTGGACACAATCGTCTGGTCGAGGGCTGCCAGCAGCATGCCCGTCATCAGCCCGGACAGAATGACCATGATCTGGCGATGAGTGAAAACCGTGGGCACGACACCTCCGGACTGCGCCGACTTGTCGATGGTGGGTTCGGTCACGACTTCTCCGTCATCTCTTTGGTTGCTGAAGGTTCGTCGGCCTTGGCAGTTGCCAACGGTCCGATGAGGTCGGAAAGATCATCGGCCAGCCGGCGAAGGAGCCGGCCCAGGGCGTCCCGGTCGACCTCGGGCCAGTCGGCGACCGCGTCACGAATCGTCGCAGCCCGGTGGTCCATCATGCGTTTGATGACCTCTCCGCCAAGCGCAGTGACGCTGATCTGCTGGGCACGTGCGTCATCGGGGTCGGCGCTGCGCTGGACCATCCCTTGCTGCTCCAGTGCGTGAAGGTGGCGGCTGATCGTCGAGACGTCCAGCCGCATCTGCGCGGCGAGATCCGACGGCCGGAACGTGCCCAGCCGTCGAGCCTCATGAAGGACAGCCAGGCCTGCCTTGTCAACCGGCTCGTCGACCCGCATGCGGGACAGCCGCAGGACTACCGCGTAGAGAGCGCCTGCGAGCTCACTCTCGGCCTTCGTACAGACAGTTGCTTGCACCACGCAAATATAGGCAGGATAGGCAGAGAAGTCAATCGAGTTGTGCTTCACGCCGAACTTGACCAGCATCATGGTTGGCCGTCAATCCGCAGCGTTGCTCGGTGAGGCTGTTGCCGTCCCAATACCGGGCAGCAAAGGCCGCAACGGACAGGTCAAGGATCGTTCGGGCCGAGTAACGCGAGAGCCGGAGCAGGCGATGAGTACTGAACGTGAGCGGGTGAACGGGTTTGGGCGGCTCGAGGACGGGTTGCGGCAGGCCAGCGACTGGTATCTGTGGGGTCCGTACGTCAGCGAGCGCCAGTGGGGAACGGTCCGCGAGGACTACAGCGCGGATGGCGAGGCGTGGGACTACCTGCCTCACGACCACGCTCGGTCGCGCGCCTACCGGTGGGGCGAGGACGGCCTGGCGGGCTTCTGCGACGTCGAGCAGCGGCTCTGCCTCGGGCTGGCGCTGTGGAACGGCCGCGATCCGATCCTCAAGGAGCGGGCGTTTGGGCTGACTGGCGCGGAGGGGAACCACGGCGAGGACGTGAAGGAGTACTGGTGGTACCTCGACGCGATCCCCAGCCATGCCTGGAACCGCTGGCGGTACCACTACCCCCAGGCCGCGTTCCCGTACGACGACCTGAGGGCGGAGAACGGGAGGCGAGGGAAGCTGGACCCCGAGTATGAGCTGCTCGACACTGGCGTGTTCGATGAGGATCGCTACTGGATCACCGAGGTGTCGTATGCCAAGGCCGATCCGACTGACGTCCTGATGACCGTCCGGGTGACGAATGCCGGCCCGGAGTCCGACACCCTGCATGTGTTGCCGACGGCATGGTTTCGCAATACCTGGTCCTGGGACACTGGCGCCCCCAAACCGCTGCTGGCGGGCACCGGCGGTGCGGCGGTCTCGGTCGAGCACCCGTTCCTTGGCTCACTTGAGCTGTTCGCCGGCCCGGCACCGGACGGGGTGAGCCCGGTCCCGCTCTTCTGTGAGAACGAGACGAACGTCGAGCGCCTCTTCGGCGCGCCTGCTGCCACACCTTTCCCGAAGGATGGCATCAACGACCACGTGATCAACGGGGCGGCCACCGTCAACCCAGATGAGCACGGAACCAAGTGCGCCTTCTGGTATCAGCTCACCGTGGCTCCGGGCGAGACGGCGGAGATCCGTGTACGGCTGAGTCCGGCGCGCCCCGCAGTCGATGGGCAGGCACCGGCGGCGGGCCAAGTCGGGAGCGGCTTTGAGAGTGTCGTCAAGGCGCGTCAGCTCGAAGCAGACGAGTTCTACGCAGAGCTGACCCCCGAGTCCGCCAGCGTGGACGAGGCGATGGTCATGCGGCAGGCCTTCGCCGGGATGCTGTGGAGCAAGCAGCTGTACAACTACGACGTAAGCCGGTGGCTCGACGGTGACCCCACCCAGCCGGCTCCGCCACCGGGCAGGAGCGTCGGTCGCAACGCCAAGTGGCGCAGCTTCGACGCCTTCGACATCATGTCCATGCCGGACAAGTGGGAGTACCCGTGGTTCGCCGCGTGGGACCTTGCCTTCCACTGCGTGGCTCTCGCGCACGTCGACCCGGCGTTCGCCAAGTACCAGCTGATCCTGCTCTGCCGGGAGTGGTTCCAGCACCCCAACGGAGCGCTGCCCGCCTACGAGTGGGACTTCGGCGACGTGAACCCGCCAGTGCAGGCGTGGGCCGCGTTCGAGGTGTTCGCCATCGACGGCGGCCGTGACCTCGACTTCCTGAGCCGGGTGTTCGACAAGCTCCTCGTCAACTTCACCTGGTGGGTCAACCTGGAGGACGCCGGCGGCAACAACCTGTTCGAGGGTGGCTTTCTCGGGCTGGACAACATCGGCCCGATCGACCGCTCCCACCTGCCTGTCGGTGGAGTTCTGGAACAGTCCGACGCAACTGGCTGGATGGCCTTCTACGCGATCGCCATGGCAGGTATCGCCGCAGTCCTGCAGAGGAGCGGGCGACGGCCCGCGACCGACCTTGTGCTCAAGTTCCTCGAGCACTTCGCTGCCATCACGCGGGCGATGGACGACCAGGGCCTCTGGGACGAAGCCGACGGGCTCTACTACGACAGGCTCCTCACACCGGGCGGGACCGCGGTGCCCATCAAGGTCCGCTCGATGGTGGGCATCATCCCCATGCTGACGGCGGCGGTCATCGACGAAGGGATGCTCGCCCGATCGCTCACGGTCAACAAGCAGTTCGCCGACTTCCTCGACCAACAAGGCCTCCAGGACCCTGAGAAGCTGAACGAGCTCGGCCTAGTCCGCGGGGAGCCGGGCAACCAACGACTGTTTCTCTCGGTCACCGGCATCGACCGCCTCGGGAAGCTGTTCGCCAAGCTCTTCGACACCGACGAGTTTCTCTCCCCCTACGGGCTGCGAGCCCTGTCTGCCTACCATCGCGACCACCCCTACGTGCTCGACGTCGAGGGGAACCGGTCCACGATCGACTACGAGCCCGCCGAGTCAACCACCGCCATGTTCGGCGGCAACTCCAACTGGCGTGGACCGCTCTGGATGCCCCTCAACTACCTCGTGATCAGCGTCCTGGAGCGATACCACCGATTCTTCGGTGACGAGCTCACCGTCGAGTACCCGACCGGCTCCGGGCATCGCGTGCCGCTTGACGTGATCGCCACGGACCTGCAGGACCGGCTCATCTCGATCTTCGTCGTCGGCCCGGATGGGCGCAGGCCATGCTTCGGGTCGGTTGACCGACTGCAGCACGACCCGGCGTGGAAGGACAACTTGCTTTTCAACGAGTACTTCCACGGCGACAACGGCGCCGGGCTCGGCGCCTCGCACCAGACCGGATGGACGGGTCTGATCGCAGACCTGATCAGACGGCGCCACGGCGCAGTCAACCCTGTCGGCGACGTGATCCGTGGCCTCAGCAGGGAGCCCGGCCATGACTAAACCACAGGTGCAGCCCTCAGCGGCCGGCCCGCTCTCGGTGGCCCGCCGGCCCTCGCCCACCCCCGCGGCTGGGCGCGAGCTCGCACTGCCAGGCAGCCCCTTCCCCCTGGGTGCCACGCTGCGCGGCGGTGGCACCAACTTCGCCGTGGCCAGCGCCGCAGACGGCGTACTCCTGTGCCTGTTCGACACTAGCGGCGCAGAGACCCAGATACCGCTGGTGGACTATGACGCAGGCGTCTGGCACGGCTTCCTGCCGGGAGTCGGCGCCGGGCAGGCGTACGGCTACCCGCGCCTATGGCGGTTATGACCCAGGCTCGGGCTCGGGCTTGCGCTTCAGCCCGGCCAAGCTTCTGCTCGACCCGTATGCCAGAGCCTTCAGCGGTGCGGTGAGCTTTGGACCCGAGGTGCTGGGGTACGCCGAGGAGAACCCCGACGCGCCAAGCGCCCTCGACTCCTCCGAGCACGTACCGCGAAGCCTGGTTGTGGACGAGGCCTTCACCTGGAGCGATGGCACTCATCCAAGACGCCGATACGCCGACACCGTCATCTACGAGGTCCATGTCAAGGGTTTCACCATGGGTCATCCGGGGGTGCCCCGAGCTTCGCGGAACCTATGCCGGCCTTGGGCACAAGGCCGGCATAGGCCACCTTGTTGACCTGGGCGTGACCGCCGTCGAGCTGCTGCCCGTGCATGAGAGCGTGCCCGAGGGCTTCTTGTTGCAGCGTGGGCTGACGAACTACTGGGGCTACAACACGATCGGATATTTCGCGCCCCATCAGGGGTACTCGGCTGCCGTGCGGGCTGGCCGGCCCGGGGGCCAGGTCGGCGAGTTCAAGGCCATGGTTGACGCCTTGCACCGCGCCGGGCTCGAGGTCCTGCTGGACGTGGTCTTCAACCACACGGCCGAGGGAGGTCCCCTCGGTCCCACGCTCTGCTACCGCGGTCTGGACAACGCCGCCTACTACCGCCTCGAACATGCTGATCTGAGCCAGTACGTCGATACGACCGGCGGTGGCAACTCTCTGAACGCCGGCGACCCCTGACCCTCCAGCTCATCATGGACTCGTTGCGCTACTGGCTCACCGAGATGCGCGTCGACGGCTTCCGTTTCGACCTCGCCCCAACCCTCACCTGCCAGGAGGGCGGTTTCGACCAGGTGTCGGCGTTCTTCGACCTTGTCTCCCAGGATCCGGTGGTGTCCAAGGCAAAGCTGATCGCCGAGCCCTGGGACGGCGGCCACACGGACAGCTATGACCTCGGCCGGTTTCCGCCCCTATGGCGCGAGTGGAACGGCAAGTACGGCGACACGATGCGTGACTTCTGGCGCAGCCACGCCGTGGGCCTGGATGAGTTCGCCAACCGGTTCTGCGGCTCCTCCGACCTGTATGCCGGAAAGCGCCGTCGGCCCACCGCTTCGGTGAACCTGATCACCGTCCACGACGGCTTCACGCTGCGGGATCTGCTGTCCTACGACGACAAGCACAACGAGGCCAATGGCGAGTCCAACCGCGATGGGACCGACGACAACCGCTCTTGGAACTGCGGCGTGGAAGGCCCGACCGACGATCCAGCCGTGGTGGCTCTGCGAAAGCGCCAGTCCCGGGCGATGCTGACCACCTTGCTGCTTTCGTTCGGGGTGCCGATGCTGCTCGGCGGCGACGAGATGGGCCGCAGCCAGCAGGGCAACAACAACGCCTACTGCCAGGACAACGAGATCACCTGGTTCGACTGGTCCAACGTGGACAGCGACCTGCTGGAGTTCACCAGACGACTGCTGGCCTTGAGGCGATCCCACCCCGTGTTTCGCCGTCGCCGCTACCTTGCCGGGGCTGAAGCGGCCGAGGTGGGCTGGTTCACCCCTGAGGGGGCGCCCATGACAGCGTCGGACTGGGTCAGGAACGGCTCCCTGGCTCTGGCCATCTACCTGGACGGATCCGACGACCCCGACCGGGCCGAGGACGGCACCCTCCTGGTCGATGATGACTTCCTGGTCCTGGTCAACGCGTGGTGGGAGCCGCTCGGCTTCACTGTTCCCCCGACACGAGTGGGACTCACCTGGCAGACCGCCGTGGACACCCACGATCCGGCCAGGGCCGTGGCTGAGTGCCGGCCAGGCGATGTGCTGACGGTTGGTCCCCGGTCGATCGTCGTCCTCCACGGCCCGCGGCTGGACCACACCGCGTAGTCCATCCATCACGCAGGCGCGGCTTCGATCGGTCAGTGATCGGTGAAGGGAAAGGTCGACCACGACCTTGTTGCCGACATTGTCCTTGTCGTGGTGACGAGGGGTGCCATGGCGATCATGATCGTGTGCCCGATTCCTCGATGGTGCAGGCTCGAGAGCTTGTGCAGCGCTTTATCCGTGCCCACTCCTCCCGGTAACTAGAACATGGGAAAGTGGATCGAGTCCTGCAGGCTTTGGCTCACTTAAACGCGCCCGTCGCGCCATGTGGATGGTCCACCGCCCCGGGAGCGGAACGCTGACTGACGCGTCGGACAGCTTGGGTCGGACGCCTACGACGAAGTCCTGACGTGCCGTTTGCGGATCCGCCAGCGACGAGGCGTTGGAACAGTTCGTCGTTCCGGAGAGCCGCAACGTTCCCCGGAGCACCCTTGGGAAGTCAGCCAGGATCGACTTCTCGGCCGCCCGGGCGCCCCTTTTCTTCCTCACCGGCACCGAGGATCACCTCACACCGGTGGCCATGGTGCGGCGCAATGCCAGCAAGCACAAGGATGGCTACGGGCAGGTCGAGTCCGGGAGTTCGACGACCGCTCGCACCTCATGTGCGGCGAGCCGGGCTGGGAACAGGTCGCGGGCGCCGCCTTCGGCTGGCTCTGGCACTAGCTGACGTCTTGCTTGTCGCCCTCGGGTTCCAGGTGCGGAAGGATCCGGTCGAGCCATCCGGGTAGCCACCAGTTGTTGTTGCCCAGGACGAACATGAAGGCCGGAACGAGCACGAGCCGGACGATGCTGGCGTCGATCACCAC
>PKWT01000493.1 GCA_003132125.1 Micrococcales bacterium
AGGACACGCGTCAGAATAACTTAGGTTTTTGATTCTGAGGGCCCTACGTTTGTGCTATGACCAACAGCATGCAGGTGGCGGAGTCGGTGCGGCGTAGGTACGCGGTACTGCGTCCGCATCTGGATGAGCGGCAGCGTCGGCTGCTGTTGGGTTCGGAGGCTGCCGAGTTGGGGCGGGGCGGGATCAAGGCTGTCGCGGAGGCGACCGGGGCGCATCCTGACACCGTCGCCCGGGGAGTCCGGGAACTGGAGGGCGATCCGGAGCCGAAGGTTCGGGTGCGGGCCCCTGGCGGTGGCCGCAAGAGGTTGTCCGAGTCCGATCCGAAACTGATGGCGCGCCTGCAGGCGTTGGTGGACCCCGAGACGCGTGGGGATCCGATGTCGCTGTTGGTGTGGACGACCAAGTCGACCCGCAACCTGGCCGGGGCGTTGACCGCGATGGGGCATCCGGTCTCGGATCGGACGGTGGCGCGAATGCTGGGGTCGTTGGGGTTCAGTCTGCAGGGCAACGCCAAGACCGCCGAAGGCAATCAGCATGGCGACCGGGACGCCCAGTTCCGTTACCTGGCAGGGCAGGTCGGGCAGCACACCGAGCACGGCCAGCCGGTGGTCTCGGTCGATGCCAAGAAGAAGGAACTCGTGGGGGCGTTCAAGAACGGCGGCCGGGAGTACGCCCCGGCCGGGACCCCCGAGCAGGTCAACGTCCACGACTTCCCCGATAAGGAGCTCGGCAAGGCCATCCCCTACGGCATCTATGACGTGTCCGCCAACACCGGCTGGGTCAGCGTCGGGACCGACCACGACACCTCCGCTTTCGCGGTTGCGACCCTGCGCACCTGGTGGGAAACCATCGGACGCGCCCGCTACCCGGGCGCCGACCGGCTACTGATCTGTGCGGACGGCGGCGGCTCCAACGGATCCCGGGTCCGGGCCTGGAAGATCGAGCTCGCCACCTTCGCCGCCGACACCGGACTGGCGGTGACCGTCGCCCACCTTCCGCCCGGCACCAGCAAGTGGAACAAGATCGAGCACCGACTGTTCTCCCAGATCACCCTGAACTGGCGAGGGCGGCCGCTGACCAGCCACCAGGTCATCGTCGACCTGATCGCCAACACCAGCACCGCAACCGGCCTGAGCGTGCGCGCCGTCCTGGACACCGGCCAATACCCCACCGGCATCAGCTACAGCGACAAAGACATCGCCGCGTTACCCCTGGTCCGGCACGACTTCCACGGCGACTGGAACTACACCCTGCTCCCGAACGACACGCCGTCAAGATGAGGAGTTATTTCGTCGCGGGCCCTTAGGTCCGGCGGTTGCAGTCTCGGCTGGCGTTGGCAGTACGGCCCCGACCTGCGGCCCGATCCGCTCAACTGCGCCGTTCAGTGCCAGCGACGGATCTTCGGACATCGACTCGGCAACCAGTCGCTGCGCCCGTTCCCGCAGCTCGTTCGGATACTTCCTCGGTGCTGGCATGACTCCAACTTTCCGTGGAATCAGACCCTCCACCAGAGCCGGGGCGGTTCAGGGCGGTTCAGGGCGGTTCAGCTGTGCCGGTTCAGCTGCGAATGCCGAGTGTGGGACTATTGAATCAAACGATAAGGAGCACCAATGGGCATGCTTTCCGCAGCCGATGCAGCCGATGCAGTCGATGCGGCCGTCAGCGCCCTACGACAAGGCACAGGCGTCGTTGTAGTCGACGATGCGAACCGCGAGAACGAGGGCGACGTCGTTTTTGCGGCGTCGTTCGTGTCGGAGAGCCAGATCGCGTTCATGATGAGCTACTGCCGTGGTCTGATCTGTGCGGCGATGGCTGGAGAGGATCTCGACCGTCTCAGGCTGCCCCCGATGGTCCAAGACAACCGCGATCCCTTGCGGACTGCCTTCACAGTCTCGGTCGACGCACGCCTAGGGGTGACGACCGGCATCGCGGCGGCGGACCGTGCACGGACGGCAAGGCTTCTGGCCGATCCGGCGAGCACCGCCGATGACTTCGTCATGCCTGGTCACCTGTTCCCGCTCCGAGCCGTACAGGGAGGAGTGCGAAGCCGGCGGGGGCACACCGAGGCG
Source organism: Micrococcales bacterium (assembly GCA_003132125.1). Taxonomy (GTDB): domain Bacteria; phylum Actinomycetota; class Actinomycetes; order Actinomycetales; family Dermatophilaceae; genus UBA4719. The sequence continues at coordinate 2,070 of PKWT01000493.1, forward strand.
GCGATCGAACTGACGAGGCTTGCTGGGCTCGCGCCTGTTGGGGTCATCTGTGAGGTCGCTGGGGAAGATGGTCGGATGCTCAAGGGTGCAGACCTTCAAGACTTCGCGAGGGTCCACGGGCTCCCGATTCTGTCGATTTCGGATCTCGTCTGCACCCTCGAGGCAGAGGTGACTTCGGCTTTGAGCGCTTAACCTCGATCCACCGATGACCTTCGGGCGGTTGGCTTGATGACGGGTTGCGGCACTGGGGTCGCGGTGGGACACGACGATGCTGTGAGCGTCGCTGCCCGGTTGATGGAACGCGCTGGTCCAGTCCATCGTGCGAACCCCGGTCACATCTTGCTTCCGCCGGTGCACGAAATCCAGGAGGGCCCCACCGTCGGCGACGGGGTGTGGATCGCCCTCGAATCGTGCGACCCGTCACGACCGATCTGGCTGGGTCAGCGCATTACCGATTGAAGTCGATCGCCGGCACGTTCGTCCCGCACCCAACCGGCGCGGAGTCAGCAAGCTCCTAGTACGTCGCGCCCTTGCGCCACGACATCTGCTTCAGTTCAAATGTGTTGCCGTCAGGATCGGAGAAGTCTGCTCCCTTGACGTCGCCACCGAAGTCCCGGATTTCGCTGATCTCTACGCCTCGGCGGACAAACTCGGCACGCGCCTCGGTGATGTCCTCCACAGCCAGGTGCAAGCCTCTGACACTGCTGGGTTCTCCCGCGTACACATCGAGCCCTGTCCCAAAACCGACCGAACAACCCGAGCCCTCTTGTGTCAACTGGACGATCCGGACGCCCTCGCTGGGCTGCACGTCAAAGTCCTTCTTGAAGCCGAGCTTGTCAGCATAGAAGGCGATGGATCGATCCACGTCCGAAACCGGGAGCGGGATCAGTTCCAGCCTCGTCTGCATCGGAGTCGAGCCTCCCTTGACCTGTTCTCGTACGCGCGATCCTTCCATACGGGCCCGCCGACATCCGCTCACAGCCGCGTCGCGTACCCGCTGGGCACGAGAGCGGCTTCGAGGC
>PKWT01000214.1:0-2412 GCA_003132125.1 Micrococcales bacterium
CGAGATAGACCACGCCCCGCACCTTCTCGTCGTACAGGGGGATCAGGCGGGGTCGCTTGCGGGCCAGCAGCTTGGTGGCGGCGAACCCCCCGTCGGCGGTGGACGTGGTGCCGGCCTCGTGGATGGTCCGGATCTCGTCCCAGGCCTTGGTCGCAATCGCGAGCGTGTAATCCTCTGCGTCCCACAGGTCGATGTCGGTGGGCAGCTGTCGCAGCCAGGTCGCGAGCCGGCCTGATGCCGGCTGCGTCAGCAGCAGGGCCGCGACTCCTGCGGGCACAGGCGCGTTGACGGCAGCGACAGCCAGCACGTCCTCGCGGGTGATCTGGTTCTCGATGTCCGAACGGTCTCCACCACCACCGATGGAGTCGAACAGCGATCCGGAGAACTGCCGCGGCGTGCCATAGAAGTAGCTCACCAGGGCGCCACTGGGCGAGAACAGCACGCGCCGCTCGACGGACGGGATCGAGTCGGTGGGCAGCGATTCGGGGGTCGAACGCAGCGGACCATCCAGCAACCGTTGGCCCAGACCTGCGTCAACCACGCCCGTCACCGCCAAACCACCCCAGACGCCACTTTTCATGGTGAGCAACTGCGTCGCGAGTCGACGCGCCGCCGATAATCTACGGGTGGTTGCTCCGGCCTCGTATCCACCTTTCGACCGAGGTTTGTCGGAGAACGGTCGGACTCCCCGGACGCGGCCGGCGCAAAGTCAACAGCGTTCGGCCGGAGCAGAGTCACTGTGTGTTGTCGGCGTACCGCATCTGCAGGACGGTTGCCACGATGCCCGTGAGGAACGTGAGCGCCACGACGACGAAGCTGCCCAGGGGAAGGGTCTGGACAGGCTTCCCCACCATCCCGATGGACAACGGGACGATCGACCATGGGAACCACAGCGCCCAGCCGGTCTTGGCGAACAGGTTGCCGAGTGCGAGCATCGCCAGAGCGAAGCCAAGCGGAGGCAGGTAGCCGCGGCCCAGCGTGGTGATCCACGCGACCACCGGGGCAAGCAGGTACGCGACCCCGGCGGCCAGCAGCGCGTTGCCCGCGCCGCCCAGGGCCACTCCGGCAGAGAAGCCCGGAAGCCCGACGACTCGTCCGATCACGAGCGCTTCCACGAGGACCACCGCCACGAGCACGAGCCACCACAGCGCCGCCACGACGAGCTTGGCAAGAACGAACCACACTCGACCCACCGGCAGAGCGAGCAGGTTCTTGGCGGTCCCGTCGGCATACTCCCGGCCGAACACGAAGGCGACGATGAACGCCAGCATCAGCATGCCTCCGATGCCCACGACCAGAGTGAGCATGGAGAAGTACGACGGCCACGTCGCCTCAAGTCCGGCGAGGTTGGCTTTGGTCCCGAGCAGGCCGAGCTGAGCAGCCCGGCCCGGCTCACGCACGATCCACATGAAGAGTGCGATCCCGAGCGGCCCGAGCGAGAGCGCGATGAGCGAGAACCACGTCACCTTGCTACGGCGAAGCTTGAGGAACTCGGTCGCGAGGGCCTTCGCGAACATCACTCGACACCTCCCGTAACCCGAAGGAAGTACGACTCGAGATCCTCATGTGCCGGCGCGAGCTCGGTCAGCGCGATTCCGGCACCGACGATGACCCGCGCGATCTCGGAGACGCGCTCCTCGGCATCGAACACCCGCAGATGGCCGTCGGCCAGTTCGACGTGAGCGAAGCCGGCATCGGCGAGAATCCCCGCCGCGCGTTCGGGATCTGAGACACCCACTCGCACGTGTCCGCGTTCTCTTGCGCGCAGCTCCGCGCGGTCGATCTCCTCGAGCAGGCGTCCCTTGTCCACGATGCCGATCCGATCAGCGAGGTGGGCGACTTCGGCGAGGATATGGCTCGACATGAAGACGGTGACGCCGCGCTCACTCGTCAGCGACCGCAGCAGCTCGCGGATCTCGACGATCCCGGCGGGGTCGAGTCCGTTCGCCGGCTCGTCCAGGATGAGCAGCTCGGGACGATGCAGCAGCGCCCGAGCCAGCGCGAGCCGTTGTTTGTAGCCGAGCGACAACACTCCCGCCCGCCGGTCGGCATTCTCGCCGAGCCGCATGAGCTCGATGGCCTCCGCGACCGCGGCACGCGGCGCACCCATGAGGCGGCGCTGGATGTCGAGGTTCTCTCGCACCGTCAGGTTCGGATACGCGGTGGCGGTCTCGACCAGATACCCGACGCGCGCGAACACGTCGGTCGTGCCCGGCCCAACCCGTTTGCCCAGTACCTCGACGTGTCCCCCGGTTGGGCGGATGAGTCCGAGCAGCATCCGGATCGTCGTCGTCTTGCCGGCGCCGTTCTTGCCGAGGAATGCGTAGATCTCTCCTCGCCGGACGTCGAGATCCAGCGCGTCGACGGCGAGCGCGCCGCCATAGCGTTTCGAGACCTCCATGGTGGCGATGG
>PKWT01000214.1:2445-4093 GCA_003132125.1 Micrococcales bacterium
CTCGACATCGACGTATCCGGGCCGGATGACGGCATACCCCTCGTCTTCCACCATGGCACTCCTGGCTCGGTTGGGCAGTACCGCGCGACGCAACGTGCGGCGCATGAGCGGGGTCTGCGGTTGGTGACGTTCTCCCGTCCTGGCTATGGGGACTCGACTCGACAGCCCGGGCGCAGGGTCGCCGACGTCGCGGCCGACGTCGCGGCCGTGCTCGAGCACCTCGGCGCCGCACGTTGCCTCGTCGCCGGCAAGTCCGGCGGCGGCCCGCATGCGCTCGCGACCGGCGCCCGTCTCCCCCAGCAGGTCGCCGGCGTCCTGTGTATCGCGGGCGTCGCGCCGTACGACGCGGGGGGCCTGGACTTCCTCGACGGGATGGGCCAGCAGAACATCGACGAGTTCGGCCTGGCGCTCAAGGGCGAGGAGGCGATGCGACCCACGTTCGAGGCTGAGGCCGTGGGTTTGCGCGACACCGACGCCGATGGCCTGATCAAGGGGATGGAGACCCTGCTCCCGGACGTCGATCGCGCCGTGCTCACGGCCGAGCTCGGCGAAGACATGGCCGCCAACTTCGCCGAGGCGTTCCGCACCGGGGTGGACGGCTGGATCGACGACGACCTCGCGTTCTCCGCCCCGTGGGGCTTCTCACTGGCCGAGATTGCGGTGCCGACCTTTGTGTGGCAAGGCAGCGCAGATCTGATGGTGCCGTTCGCCCACGGCCAATGGCTCGCCACGCACGTACCCGGCGCGACGGCTCGGCTTCAGCAGGGCGAGGGCCACATGTCCATCACGGTGGGTGCACTCGACCAGATGTTTGACGAGCTCCTGACAACGTTGTCCGACTGATCCGGTCGTATGCGCGCCCTACGCAATCCCTTCGGATCCCTGCCGCCCGAGGTCGCGGTTCTCACCGTCGTGGCGTTCTCCGTGGCGTTGGGATTCGGCATCGTCGCCCCGGCAATCCCGTTGTTCGCCAAGGCTTTTGGCGTCAGCAACTTCGCCGCGGGCGCGGTCATCTCGGTCTTTGCGTTGGTGCGCTTCGCCTCGGCGCCGGTGGCCGGCCGGTTGGTCAACCGCCTCGGCGAACGCGTCGTGCTTGCCTCCGGGATCGGCATCGTCGGCGTGTCCAGCCTGCTGGCCGGGCTGTCCGGCAGCTTCGCCCAGCTGATCGTGCTGCGTGGCATCGGCGGCTTCGGCTCGGCACTGTTCACCGTGTCGTCGTTCGCGCTGCTCATGCGCGTCGCTCCCCCCGGCCAGCGCGGCAGGTCCGCCGGCACCTACCAGACCGGGTTCCTGCTGGGTGCCATCGCCGGCCCAGCTTTCGGCGGCCCGCTGACGGCATGGTCGCTGCGCGCGCCCTTCTTCGTATACGCGGCAACGCTGTTGGTTGCGGGGGCGGTGGCCATCGTGTTCCTCGCCCGTACTGCACTCCGCGAGCACGAGGTCGCCGCGGGTACCGCCGATGTTGCCCCCACACCACTCGGGACGGCGATCCGGAGCGCGGCGTACCGGGCCGCCGTGGCGAACAACTTTGCGGTGGGCTGGTCGATCTTCGGGGTCCGCGCCTCGCTCATCCCTCTGTTCGTCGTCGAGGGACTGCGCCTGGGCCCGTCCTGGACGGGCGCTGGGCTGGTGCTCTCCGCGGTGGTGC
>PKWT01000314.1:0-822 GCA_003132125.1 Micrococcales bacterium
TGCGCGGTTGGCCGGCACGAGCGCGATGGCGGAGCCGCCGAATCCACCACCGGTCATCCGGGCCCCCAGGGCGCCGTGCGCGGTTGCCGTCTCGACCGCGACGTCGAGCTCGGCGCAGGAGATCTCGAAGTCATCGCGCATGGATGCGTGTGAGGCGTTGAACACTGAGCCCACCTCGGACATGCGCCCTGCGCGCAGCAGCGCCTCAGTCTGGCGGACCCGGTCGATCTCCGTCACGATGTGCCGGGCACGGGCCCGGATCCCTTTGTCCGGCAGTCGATCCAGCGTTTGGCCAAGCCCGTCGATGGGCACCTCACGCAGGGAGGGCACGCCCAGCTGTCGAGCAGCCTCCTCGCAGCTGGCCCGCCGCTGTTCGTACTGTCCATCGACCAACGAGTGCTTTGCGCGAGTGTTGATGACCAGCAGCCTCAGATCATGTGCGGACGGGTCGAACGGCACCTGCTGGACCGAACCGTCGCGGCAGTCGAGCAGGAGCGCGTTGGTCTCGAGGCAGCGCAGCGACGCTGATTGGTCCATACCGCCGGTCGGGGCCATCGCGATCGTGTTCTCAGCATCGACACAGATGCCGGCGAGCGCGGCACGGGCGTGGTCGTCGGAGAGCAGATCCAGCCCCAGGAGGTCGGAAACCGCAGCAGCGACAGCGCATTCGAGTGCGGCGGAGCTCGAGAGGCCGGCGCCCACAGGCACCTTGCCGTCCACGATGACGTCCAGTCCTTGCACCTCATGCCCAGCGGTCTCAAGTGCCCACAGCACCCCCGCCGCATAGGCGCCCCAGCCAGAAGGGTTGCCGGGCCGGATGTC
>PKWT01000314.1:924-1271 GCA_003132125.1 Micrococcales bacterium
TGCGCGACAGACGTTCTGAGGGATCCGGAGAATTCGGTGGGCTCAGAGGGCATCGGTGGCTCAGCCCACCTGGCGTAGCCGGGCAGCGACAGCCTCGGGTGCGACGTCGTTGATCCAGGCGCCGACCCCGGACTCGGACCCCGCCAGATACTTCAACCGACCCGGCGCGCGAAGGACCGACATGACCTGCAGGTGCAGGCGGGAGACATCGCGTCCCTGGTGCACCGGTGCTTGGTGCCAGCCGGCGATGTAGGGCAAGGCGATAGCTGAGCCGTCCGGCCCCGCGTAGTAACGGTCCAGACGGCGCAACAGATCCAGGTAGACCTCGGCAAGCTCGTCGCGTTCAG
>PKWT01000314.1:1299-4616 GCA_003132125.1 Micrococcales bacterium
GCACCCAGCAGCCGACCGGTGCGCTGATGATGCGCGGTGGCCGCCCGGAGCAACGACGCGGTGCGGGCGGGGATGAACGGGTAGGCGTAGATCTGCCCGTGCGGGTGATGAAGGGTGACACCGATCTCCTCGCCACGGTTCTCGAAGGGGAACACGTGCTCGACGGCGTCGAGCGCAGAAAGCTCGCGGGTGCGGTCGGCCCATACGTCCACCACCGTTCGGGCCCGTGTCGGCGAGAGGGAGGAGAAGCTCGCGCCGTGGTCGCTGGTGAAGCAGACGACTTCGCAGCGTCCCAGCGCGGGAGCATGGGCGAGCAGCGGGTTGGCAGAGGCNNCCGGTCGGGCAGAGCGGGCACTCGCCGGCAGGCGGTAAGAACGTCCGGTTCTGACGGTGGTCGGCGATGGAGACCCAGTCGCCGGTGAGGGCGTCCAGGCGCATCGTCCCGGCAGTCGGGAGGTCGTCCAGCGGGCGCTCGTCGACCACATCACGACTCTTGGCTCCGCTGAGGTAGGGCTCTGAGTCGTCGAAGTAGATCAGCTCGCGGCCATCGGCCAGAGTCGTGGAGGTACGGCGAACCCTCTGGAGCATGTCGGCGTGCTCAGTCATGAGCTCTTGACCTTCCTGGGCTGATGGGCCACGGCGTAGTTCGTGGTGCCGGCCGAGATGGCGATCGATGAACCGGGGGGATCAGCCCGTTCGAGCTCTCGAAGGATGGCTTCTTGTCGTTGTTGTGCCAGCACGCCGTATCCCTTGTCCGTCGGCCCGGTCCGTGGGCAATTCTTCCATGACTGCCGCGCGAACGCGTCACACGTGCACCTGACAGAATGACGCGCATGCCCGCGCACGAAAGCACGCAGACCCAGCACAAGCCCCGTCTGCTCTCCGGTATGCAGCCGACGCACGATTCGTTGCACCTTGGCAACTACCTCGGCGCGCTGGTCAACTGGGTCACGATGCAGGACACGCACGACGCGTTCTACGCGGTGGTGGATCTGCACGCGATCACGGTCGAGGTCGCGCCGGCGACGTTGCGCGAGCGCACCCGGCGTACGGCGGCGCAGTACCTCGCGGGTGGGGTGGATCCTGAGCGGGCCACCGTCTTCGTGCAGAGCCACATCAGTGAGCACGCCGAGCTTGCGTGGGTCCTGTCCTGCCTCACCGGCTTCGGTGAAGCCAGCCGGATGACGCAGTTCAAGGACAAGTCAGGAAGAAAGGGTGCCGAGGGCACGACCGTGGGGTTGTTCAACTATCCGGTGCTCATGGCAGCGGACATCCTGCTGTATGACGCGGACCAGGTTCCGGTCGGCGAGGACCAGCGCCAGCACCTTGAGCTGACCCGCGTTCTCGCTGGGCGGTTCAACACGCGCTACGGCCAGACCTTCACCGTTCCCGAACCGCACATCGTCAAGGCCACCGCCAAGATCCACGACTTGCAGGACCCGACGTCCAAGATGAGCAAGTCGACGCCGAGCCAGAGTGGCGTGATCGACCTGCTCGAGGACCCCCGGATCATCGCGAAGAGGATCAAGTCCGCAGTGACCGACGGTGGGCGCGACATTCGCTTTGACGAGGCAGAGAAGCCAGGTGTGTCCAACCTGCTGAGCATCCTCGGTGCACTGTCCGGTCGATCGATCGAGACCCTCGAGGCGGACTACGACGGCAAGGGTTACGGCGACCTGAAGAAGGACGTCGCCGAGATCGTCGTCGACCTGGCCACGCCGTATCGCGACCGCACCAACGAGCTGTTGGCCGACCCAGCCGAGCTCGACCGGATCCTCGCCGAAGGCGCAGAGCGGGCCAGAGATGTCGCCAGCGCCACACTGGCGCGGGTCTATGACCGCGTCGGCTTCCTGCCGAGCAAGCGGTAGTCGACAGCGTGACGATGATCAGCGTGTCCATCGCCATCCCCGCTCCGTTTGCCGACGAGCTCCAACGGCTGCGTGCGTCTTTCGGAGATCCGTTGGCCGAGGCGATCCCGTCCCACGTCACGCTGTTGTCGCCGACCGAAGTCGATCATGACCTGATGTCCGAGATCGACGAGCACCTCGAACGGGTCGCGGCCTCGCAGAAGCGGTTCATGATGCTGTTGCGCAGCACCGGAACGTTCCGCCCAGTCTCACCGGTGGTCTTTGTCCAGGTCGCAGGCGGCATCAGCGAGTGTGAGCAGATTGAGCTGGCCATCAGGACCGGCCCGTTGAAGCGGGTTCCGCAGTTCTACTATCACCCGCACGTCACCGTTGCCCACCACGTCAATGATGCGGCAATGGATCGTGCTTTCGACGAGCTGGCTTCGTACGAACGCTCATTCGAGGTGGGAGCCTTCCGCCTCTACGAGCATGGCGCGGATCTCGTGTCGCACGAGATGCGCACGTTTGACTTCGGCCGAGGGCCGCAACCCGGCTCAGCTCGCCGGTCGTGACGCCACGGCTCGCTCGGTTGCGGGAGACCCGGCCTTGGCGAGCGTGGAAGCGATACGGCGACGGGCACGGCAATGTCCTGGCGGCTGGCGTCAGCTTCTTCGCGTTCTTCTCGGTCTTCCCCGCCGTCGTCCTCGCATTCACGGTTTTCGGTTTCGTCCTGCGAGGCCACCTTGGGCTGCTGAGCTCGATCGCGGACCAGCTGAACCAGTACCTCCCAGGCTTCGTCAAGGATCCACGGCACCCCGCCGGAGTCATCGAGATGCAGGCTCCGGGCGCCCCAGCCCTGACGATCGCCGGAGTCATCTCTTTCGTCACCCTGGTGCTGGCTGGGCTGGGCTGGATGGGGGCGGTCCGTGACGCGATTCGCGCCGTCTTCGGCCTTCAGGGACCCGGGGGCAGCCTCGTCACGAACAAGCTCCGAGACCTTGGTCTGCTCTCCGCACTGGGGCTGGGTATTGCACTGTCCGCCATGCTGACTGGCGTGCTCGGTACCGCTGCCGGCTGGATCGCCGAGCGGATCGGCATGCCGGGTCAGGGCTGGGTCCTCACCCTTGCAGGGCTCGCCGTGAGCATCCCGGTGGACACGGGTCTGATCTTGCTCCTGCTGCGGGTGCTCTCGGGAGTGTCCGTTCCTTGGCGCGAGCTGCTCGGGGGCGCGTTGGTGGGCGGAGTCGGGCTCAGCTTCCTGAAGCTCTCGGCCGCTTTCTTGTTGCCGCTGCTGACCGCCAACCCGTTGTTCGCCTCCATCGCCGTCGTGGTCGGTCTGTTGATCTGGCTCAACCTGATCGCACGGCTCACCCTGATCTCGGCAGCGTGGGCAGCCAACGACGTCGATGAGATTCACGGTGGAGGGCTGGATGCCTTCACTCGCGGACTCATCCAGCGCTGAGTCTCATC
>PKWT01000314.1:4717-6106 GCA_003132125.1 Micrococcales bacterium
AAACAAGTCTGATCGCCGTGGATCGTGGCGTCATCCAGCAAAAGGGTGAGAGCCGCCCCGTTAAGAGGCTGCAGGCTTCGGCCGGGTGACACCCAACCCAGCACGAGTGAGTCTGGTTCAGCTCCGTCTGCCGGCGATGCTGCGCGCCGCAAAGGCGCCCACCAGAACCATCCCGCTCAGCAGACCAGCCGCACCGATCCACGGCTGCAGCGCTGGCAGCCGAAGCAACCTTGGCCTGCCGAGGACTCCGGCGCCGGGCCCTGGTGGCGTGGCTTCTTCGCTCGAGCCGGTGCCCGATGCCGACGTCAGCCCTGCCCTCGTCACGCTGCCGGGCTCGACCAGCTGGCCGATCGGGGTGACCTGGGTGCCGTGCGCGAAGGCCCAGTCCAGCAGGGCCGCGGTGGGACGCCAGCTGCCGTTGGGGCTGCCCATCTCGGTCACGATGTAGGTTTTGCCCGCGCGGGTCGCCGCGGCGATGAAGGTCTGCCTGGCGGCGATCGTGTAGCCGTTCTTGACGCCGATCGCACCCTGGTAGTTGTAGAGCAGCGTGTTGTGGTTGTTGATTCTGAAGCCTGGCATCATCGTGCCGTCGCTCGACCTGCCGCCGGGGACGGCAGCCGTCTTGGTGCTGACGTAGCCGCGAAAGTCGGGGAGCTTCATGGCGGCGCGACCGATCAGNNCGATCAGCGCCAGATCGTAGGCGCTGCTGGTCTGACCGGGCATGTCCAGGCCACTCGGATCCTTGGCCACGGTGTCGAAGGCGCCGAGGTCTGCCGCGGTGGCGTTCATCTCGCTCAGGGTCACCGCGACGCTCTGGTCGGCGCGCGCGAGGGCGCTAGCCGCATCGTTGCCCGAGGCCATCAGCAGCCCCCGAAAGAGCGTTGGGACGCTGTATGCCGTCCCGGCAAGGATGCCGATACGACTCCCTTCCACCCGAACGTCTTCGGGTTTCACCATGATCTTGGCGCTCGCATCGAGGCGGGGGATCAGCGTCAGAGCAGTGAGCGCCTTGAGCGTGCTGGCCGGAAGCCGCGGGGTGTGCGGAGCCCTGGCGACCAGGATCTGTCCGGTGTCCATGTCTGCGATCAGGAATGAGGCGCCGGGCATGGCGGCAGGTGGTGGAACCCGTGGCCCAAGGTTGACGATGACGCCGGGCTCCGCGAGCTGGGCACCGCCGATGGGATCCGTGGCGACAGGGCCACCTGCGTCGCCGACAACGCGCATCGGGACACTGTCCACCGCGGACGCCGACGTTGTTGAGCCGACCATGCCCAACGCGGCCGCGGCGGTGAGCGAGAGGCTCAGCGCGAGGGCGCTGACGGCATACCGCAGGGCAATCATCTGACTTGAAGCGTAACGGCTCACGATCCGAACACAGGTCAGACACCG
>PKWT01000314.1:6130-7196 GCA_003132125.1 Micrococcales bacterium
GTGTCGCGGTCGTCCTCGCCGAAGTTCCTGCACGATCTGACCGGCGCCGGGCGCACGATGCTGCAGGCGACGTGGGACCGGCTCGAGCCTCTGTGCGGCGACCAGATCATGGTGGTGACCGGCGTTCTGCACGAGTCGGCCGTGCGAGCTCAGCTCCCCGGGCTGGTCCGGGCCAACCTTGTCGCAGAGCCCTCGCCGCGTGACTCGATGGCAGCGATCGGGCTGGCGGCCGCGATGCTCGAACGTCGTGACCCGGATGCGGTGATCGGCTCGTTCGCCGCGGACCATGTCATCGGCGAGCCCGAGATCTTTGCCGACGTGGTTCGTGAGGCGGTCGAGGTCGCGAGGACTGGCTACGTGGTCACCATCGGCATCGAACCGACCCGTCCCGCAACAGGTTTTGGCTACATCCACGTCGGCGGGCACCTGGCCGTCCCGGGCGCTCTGAGTGCTCGCAAGGTCAGCGCTTTCGTCGAGAAGCCCGACGTCGTGAGAGCGCAAAGTTATCTGGACACCGGTGAATATCGTTGGAACGCGGGGATGTTTGTCGTCCGGGCGTCTGTCCTTCTTGACGAGCTGGCCGACCTCCATCCCGACCTGGCTTCACGCCTGCGCGAGATCGCGGCGGAGCCGAGCCGTCTGGCGGAGCTCTGGCCGGGGCTGACCAAGGTGGCCATCGACCATGCGGTGGCTGAGCCCGCGGCAGCCAGGGGCAGGGTGGCCGTCGTGCCTGGCGGTTTTACCTGGGACGACGTGGGCGACTTTGCTGCCCTTGACTCGTTGCTGCCCGACAACCCGGCCGCTCCGGGGCTGAAGGTCCTGGGTGATGCCGATCTGGTACTGGCCAGGGAGACGAGGGGCCTGGTCATCCCCGGCTCCGGCCGGACCGTTGCCGTGCTCGGTCTGGACGACATCGTGGTTGTCGACACTCCGGATGCCCTGCTCGTCACGACGCGCGCCCTCGCCCAGGACGTCAAGGCGCTGGTCGACCTGCTCAAGGCGACCGGGCGTGCCGACCTCACCTGATCTCGCCGGACGTCTGGTCACCCGCCGTCCGGCCACCCGC
>PKWT01000479.1 GCA_003132125.1 Micrococcales bacterium
GACCATTCCAGCTCGGACGGGACTTGGGAGCTGCTCCAGCCGTACGCCGCCGATCCACGGGTCAGGCTGCTTCAGACCGAGGCCGGCGGGGGGGCGCCGCGTAACTGGGAGCGGGTCACCGCCGAGGCCCGGGGCGAGCTGGTCAAGCTGGTGTGCGGGGACGACATCATCTATCCGGACTGCCTTCGCGACCAGGTCGCAGCCATGGACACCCACCCGTCGGTCGTTCTGGTGGCCGCACAACGCGACCTCATCGATGCTCGCGGCGGCATCGTGACCACTCGCCGAGGACTCGCCGGACTTGTTGGGCGCGTGCCGGGCAGGGTGGCAGCACGACATACCGTCGTGGCGGGCTCCAACATCTTCGGGGAGCCGGCCTGCGTGCTGGTCCGGCGCGAGGCCCTCATCCACGCGGGCGGATGGGACGCCCGGCACCCCTTCGTGATCGATGAGGCGACCTACGTCAAGGTCCTTCTGGTCGGCGACTTCTTCGGCATCGACAAAGCGCTGGCGGCGTTTCGGCTCAGCAGCTCGCAATGGAGTGTGCACCTGGCGCGCGCGCAGTCCGACCAGGTGATCGGGTTCCACCACCAGCTGGCCGCTGAGGCGCCCGGGTTGCTGAGCCGGGCGGACCTGTGGCGAGGTGACGCCATGGCACGGGCGATGGCCCACGTGCGGCGTCTGGCATACGTCTGGGTGGGGCGCCGGATGCACGCGTCGACACCAGCCACCAGGCCGTGAGATCAGGGTCGGCGACGGCAACGGCTGGACTAGGCTCACGACCGTGTCCGACTTGATGACCACGCCAGCTCGAAGCTCGATGACCACGCCAGGCCGATGAACGCAGCAGTCCGATGAACTCAGCAGGGCGAACGCTGCACCGCGTCTCGATCGTGATCCCCGTCTATCAGGGTGAACACACGCTCGGGCCCCTGGTCGAAGAGATCGCCCTGCTCGCCGTGCCGACCCTGACCAAGGACGGCCACGAGTTCCAGGTCACCGAGGTGCTTCTGGTGCACGACAAGGGTCCCGACCGTTCCGACGAGGTGATTCGTCAGCTTGCGGCAGGGCACGACTTCATCCGTCCGGTCTGGCTGAGTCGCAACTTCGGCCAGCACCCCGCGACGCTGGCCGGCATGGCGTCCTCCAGCGGCGACTGGATCGTGACCATGGATGAGGACGGCCAACACGACCCGTCCGACATCGGCGGCTTCCTGGATGTCGCCCTGGGCCAGGGCTCGCAGCTGGTCTACGCCGACCCGGTCAACACCCCGCCACACAACATGCTGCGCAACGGGACCTCGCGACTGGCCAAGTGGGTCTTCTCGACATTCCTGACCGGCAACCGCGACGGAGTCTTCCAGAGCTACCGTCTGGTCCTGGGCGAGATCGGTCGAAGCGTTGCGGCGTATGCCGGTTCGGGGGTCTACCTCGACGTCGCCATGAGCTGGGTGGCCGGACCCACGGCGTCGTGCCCGGTGCGACTGCGCGACGAGGGAGCTCGACGGTCGGGCTATTCCACAAGGGCGTTGCTATCCCACTTCTGGCATCTGGTGCTGTCCAGCGGCACCCGCGCGCTGCGCTTGGTCAGCGCTCTGGGCGCCCTTTTCGCGCTCGGGGGTATCTCCTACGCGATCTATCTTCTCGTCGTCCGCGTCACCACCAACTCGATACCTCAGGGCTGGACCTCCACGATGGTCGTGGTGCTGGTGAGCACCGGCGCGATCCTGTTCTCCCTTGGTGTCATTGCGGAGTACGTCGGGGTCGCGGTCAGCATGGCCATGGGCAAACCGCTCTATCTCATCGTCGGCGACCCGAAGGATGGGCCATTGGGGCGGCGAGGACACAAAGGGCCTGGCACGTCGTGACCGCAACGCCCTCCGTTCACCCGCTGGTCTGGGTCATCGGTCGTGGGGGTCTGCTCGGCCAGAGTCTTGAAACGGCGTTCGANNTGGCGCCAGGCGCCGGCGCGAACGACCTGCGCCATCAGGTGGGCGCGTTCTTGCGCGAAGCCGGTGACCGGCAGTGGTCGGTGGCGTGGTGCGCCGGCGCGGGGGTCACCGACAGCTCGGGGCAGGCGCTGCAGCTGGAGCTGGCTGCCTTGGGGGAGACGCTCGAGGCGCTTGCTGCCGCGCCGCGTGGGAGCGACGGCGCGTTCTTCTTCGCCTCCTCCGCAGGTGGCGTCTACGCCGGTGTCGGCGCTCCGCCTTATGACGAGTCGTCCCCCGTTCGCCCCTTGGGCGCCTATGGCCAGGCCAAGCTCGATGCCGAGGCTCTGGTCACCGCGTGGAGCCATCGGACCGGAACGCCGTCGCTGATCGGCCGCATCGCCAACCTCTATGGCCCGGGCCAGAACCTTGCCAAGGCGCAGGGTCTTATCTCCCAGATCTGTCGGAGCCACCTCACCGGTCAACCGTTGTCGATCTACGTCTCACTCGACACCCTGCGCGACTACTTCTTCGCTCCTGACTGCGCCCAGCTGATCGTGGAAGGGCTGGCGCGC
>PKWT01000114.1 GCA_003132125.1 Micrococcales bacterium
CGACCAGCGCGACCAGGCCGCCGACCAGCGCGACCAGGCCGCCGACCAGCGCGACCAGGACGCGGTAAGTGCAGGGATCCCCACGACAGATGCTCTCAACCGCTCAGCGATGGCCCGGCGAGAAGCTGCCTCCGACCGGCGGCGAGCCTCGCAAGATCGCCAGGCGGGGGCTAGTGAACGCACTCACGCTGAACTCCATCGCAACACCGCGCTGGCCCGGCGAGAAGCTGCCTCCGACCGGATGCGAGCCTCGCAAGATCGCCAGGCGGGGGCTAGTGAACGCACTCACGCTGAACTCGATCGCAACACCGCGCTGGCCGATCGTGGGGCGTCAGCGAGGGAGCGAGAGGAGCAGGCCCGCCTGGACGTCGCCGCGCGGAGCGAACAGTCGCGGCGGTTGGAGAGCCTCGGCGAGCTCGCGGTAGGCGTCGCCCACGACTTCAACAACCTGCTGGGCGTGATCCTCAACTACACCACGCTGGTCGCTAAGCGGGTGACCGACACAACGGCCGCGGCGGATCTCGGGGAGATCCGGGCCGCGGCGGAGCGAGCGGCGGGGCTCACACGGCAGCTGCTGACGTTCGCTCGGCGAGACGTCGCCAATCCGGAGCCGCTGGACGTGAACGAGATCGTTCGCGCTATGGCGTCGATGCTCGATCGCACGTTGGGCGAGGACATCGAGCTGCGTGTCGACCTGGCCGGCGGCCCGCTCGTCGCGATCGCTGACCAGCACCAGCTCGAGCAGATCGTGCTGAACCTGGCGATCAACGCGCGCGATGCCATGCCGGCGGGTGGAAAGCTCAGCCTCGTGACCGAGCCGCTGGCCCCTGCGCGCGGAATGGCGTACCGAGGACCCGATGTGGTCCTGCGGGTCGCCGACACCGGCCACGGCATGGCGCCAGAGGTGGTGGCGCAAGCGTTCGAGCCGTTCTTCACCACGAAACCGCAAAGCCAGGGGACGGGCCTGGGCCTGGCGACGGTCTACAGCAACATCCGGCAGCACGGCGGCGAGGTCACGATCGACTCAGCGGTCGACGTCGGCACGACCGTCACGGTCGTCCTGCGGGGCGCCGACACGACGCCAGCCCCCGCAGGCGGAGAGGCGGTCGATACGCCCGCGGGTGGACACGAGCGGATCCTGCTCGTCGAGGACGAGGCCACGCTGCGGATGGGGACGGCACGCATTCTGGCCGAGCAGGGCTACGAGGTGCTCGTCGCAGGCGACGGGGTCGAGGCGCTGGAGGTCTTCGAACGGGAACGGGGTGCCCTCGATGTCGTGGTGACCGACGTCGCGATGCCGCGGATGCGAGGCGACGAGCTCGCGCAGCGGTTGGGCGAACGAAGCCCCGGCATGCCGGTGATCTTCCTGTCCGGGTACGACACCAACCAGGCCGCCCTGACCGGCCGGCTGCTGACGAAGCCCGTCGCCGACGATGCCCTGCTGCGCGCGATCCGGGAGGTCCTCGATGACAGATCCTGAGCCCGGCACGATCGGTGTGCTGATCATCGACGATCACCGGATGTTCGCGGAGAGCCTCGCCCGGCTGCTCGCAGACGAGGAGGGCATCGCCGTGCTGGCAACGGCGGCTAGCGGGTCGGAGGGCATCGAGCTCGCGGATCGGCTGAGGCCCCAGGTCGTGCTCGTCGACTATCAGATGCCTGAACGGGACGGTGTCGCCATCGCCGCGGAGATCAAGCGCCGCGATCCGAAGATCATGGTCGTGATGCTGGCCGGGTCGGCCGAGGACCGTGTGCTGCTCGCGGCGATCGAGGTGGGGTGCTCGGGGTTCCTCACCAAGGATCGGGCGGCGGCGGAGGTGGCGGATGCGGTTCGTGTCACGGCGCGCGGTGAGGCATTCATCTCCCCTCCGCTCCTGGCGCGCCTCCTCCCGAAGCTCGACCGCACGCACCGCGCGCTGGGTGCGGACCTGAGCGAGCGAGAGCGTGAGATCCTCGCGTCGCTGGCCCGAGGGTGGACCAACCAGGTGATCGCGTCCGAGCTGCACCTGAGCGTCAACACCGTGCGCAACTACGTGCAGTCGGTGCTGTCCAAGCTGGGCGCGCACTCCAAGCTCGAAGCGGTTTCGATTGCCCTGCGCGAAGGGATCATCGACTACCCGTCGGGCTCCTGATCTGCCGAGACCGCAGCGCCGAGCAGCTCCAGGAGTGCACGCAACACTGATGCGGCTCGTTCGGGGGTGCCGCCTGTCGTCTCGCCCTCGAGCGCCAGGATCGTGCCCATCGTGGCGGGACGGACGACGAACCGACCCTTGAAGCGACTGAAGAGCACGTCATCGTCGAGGTGTGGCCACCACGTGAGCGGTATGGCAACGGCACCCGAGCGGCCAGAGGCGGGCGGTCCGAGCCGGTACCTCGCGGCGCCAGTCGGACCAAGCGCAGGGGTGTTGGCGGCCGCTTTGAGCGTGGCGAGACGGAGGAACCCGCGCAGCCAGGTAGCGGGACGGACGCTGAGCAGCGCTACGACCTGAGCGGTCGGCGCCCGCACATCTTGTTCAAGGCGATGCTCGTTCACCGGGAAACCTCCCGACTCGAGGTCATGTGCCGAGCATCCGCCCGGGGCCGTGTCGCTGCCAGAGCCGGACGCTCCCGATCGAGTGGTGCAAACGCACCCCCCCATCGGTCCGTCGGCCCGGCCTTGGACGGTGCAAACGCACCGGCCTTAGACGATGCAAACGCGTCCCGACAACGACGTATGCGCATCTACCCCGCAGGTCTGCGTGCGCGTTCAATGAGTGACATGGAACCCACGCGGAAGCAGGGAGTAGCCAGATGAAACAACAGCACGCGCCGGAGGGCGCGCAGCAGTTGTCGGCGAGTGCCGCCCTTCTGGAGACGTTCGACGATGCGGTGCTGACGACCGATCTTTCCGGTCGCATCGTCGTCTGGAACGAGGCGGCAGCGGCCGTGACCGGGTGGCCCGCGGACGCGGCCGTCGGCCGTCATGTGCGGGAGCTCATCGACGCGCCGTACATCGTTGACGTCGATGAGGCCCTCGTTCGAGCGGAGGCCCTCGTTCGAGCGCAGGCGGGCCGGGGTAGACCCTCACGATCCCGATGTGCTCACCCGACGGCCACCGGGTGACGATGGACATCATCGGCGAGCCGGTCACGGCCGACGGCACGGTCGTGGGCACCGCGGCGGCGCTGCGGGCGGTCAACTCCGAGCAGGTCCAGCGACGGCTGCACCAGCTCGACGCGCTGCTGTTGCACTCGCCGGAGGCAGTGACGGTCTGCGACCGCGACGGCCAGATCGTGGAGTGGAGTGCCGCGGCCGAGCGGATGTTCGGCTGGACGCGCGCACAGATGCTGACCTCCGACAGCCTGCGGCTGGTGCCGCCAGAAGATCATGAGCAGTTCCGGGCGACGTGGGCAGCCGTCGCGGGAGGCGAGGACGTGACGCCGTACGAGGCCGTCCGCCTGGACCGCTACGGGGCCCGGCGCACCGTCAACGTGCACTTGGGCGCCGTTCGGGAGCAAGGCCGGTTTGCCGGCGTGGGCGCAACGTTTCGTGATCTGTCCGAGCGGCAGCTTCGGGACCGGCAGCTGGCCGAGCTGCTGGACAGGGTCTCGCTGGCCGCGGCGGCGTACGACCTCGACGGCGAAGTGACGTTCGCTGCCGGCGGCGGATTTCGCGCTGCCGGGATCGACCCGGACGCCGCGTACGGGGTCTCACTGCTGAGCACGTCACCGGCCGGGACAGCCGTGCACGACGCGGTGCAGGACAGCCTGCGTGGGCGGACCCGTGACTTCCAGGTCCTGTTCGACGACCGGCAATGGCGGTGCCACACCGCCCCGGTGCTCGAGAGCGGACTGCTGACCGGCGGCTTCGTCGTCGGGCTGGACGTCACCGAGCAGCAGCAGAGCGAGGACCGGCTCGCCAACGCGCTGGCAGCCGCGCCGCTGGCTCTGGTCTGCTGTGACGCCGACGGCGTCATTACCTACGCCGCGGGCTCCGCGTACAGCGCCTCGGGCGTCGAGCCGGCCAGCACCGTCGGCGCCAGCATGCTGGAGATGTACGGCGACAGCGTCGATGTCGCCGACGCCATCGGGCAGTGCTTGAACGGCCGCAACGTCGACATCGCCACCGGCCACGGCGGGCGGATCTGGGACCTGCACTACCGCAGCCACCTCACCGCGAACGGCCAGCCCAACGGCTGGGTCGCCATGGCGCAGGACGTGACCGGGTGGCTGGCCACCATCCCGCAGCAGCGTGAGCCGGTCTACCCCTCACCCATACCTGAGCTGACCACTGTCGCGGTCGCCACCGCGCAGGTGCCCGAGCCACTCGTGGGCTTCCTCGAGCGCGACGAACTGACCGGGCTGCTGGGCTGGCGAGGCCTGCAGCGGGCGCTGGGTGCGCTGTCTTCTGCGGACGCCGAGAGCCCGTTCGCGGTGGCGCTGGCCGATGTCGACGCCTTCTCCCTGGTCAACGAGACCTACGGGTACGACGTCGGTGACGAGGTGCTGCGCCATGGCATGCATCTTCTTGGTGGTTTGGTTTACGGGCGACCCGCATGACCCCGACGATCTTCTGGGCGCTCCTCGCGGTCACCGTGGCGGTCGGCATAGGCATCGGCATCGGCATCGGCATCGGCATCGGCATCGGCAGGTTCAGCGCGGCCGACTCCGCGACCCCACAACACGCGACGCACGCACTGGTGATGCGGGACGAGCTGCGCGAGGCGCTGAATCGCGACCAGCTCCTGCTCCACTACCAGCCCACGATGGAGCTCGGCGCCGGCCGGGTCAGCTCCCTG
>PKWT01000442.1 GCA_003132125.1 Micrococcales bacterium
CTGCGTATAGGGAAGGGTTGGCCCCCGCGGCGGCGGACTGGAAGATGACCCGCATCACCCAAGGTGCCGCGACACGTACCACCGGGTTGGCGCCCATACCCTGTGGGCTCGTCACCAGACCGGTTGCCGAGACTCCCGGGTGGGCCATGGCCGACGTCAATGCCAGGCCGTGGGACGCGGCCCGCCGTTGGAGCTCGGCGCCAAAGAGCAGGTTGGCCAGCTTCGAGTTTCCATAGGCCCGTTCAGGCTGGTAGCTCTGCGCCGGGTTGCCGTCGAGCAGGTCGGCGCGACCGCGGTGATGGGCGATCGAGGCCACCGTGACGACGCGGGGCAGGGAGGTTGCCTTCAAGGCCGTCAGCAGCAACCCTGTCAGCGCAAAGTGCCCCAGGTGGTTGGTGCCGAACTGCAGCTCGAAGCCGTCCGCGGTTGCGAGCCACTTGCGCGGCGCCATGACTCCCGCACTGTTGACCAGCAGGTTGAGCGGACCCTGCCACGTGTCAGCGAAGCGGCGGACCGAGGCCAGCGAAGACAGATCCAGCTCGGCGACCCGAACGTCAACACCAGGGACGCCACCACGCCGACCGTCAACATCTCCGCGGCCATTGCGGATCAGCTCTGCGGCATGCTCGCCCTTCGCGACGTTGCGGCAGGCCAGCGTGACACTGGCCCCGTGGGCGGCGAGGGATTTGGCCGTCTCGAAACCGATGCCCGAGTTGGCTCCGGTGACCACGACGGTCGTTCCGGTCAGGTCAGGCAGGTCGTTGGGGGTCCAGGTCATGGCAGGAGGCTACGGCAGAAGCGGGCTCTGCTCAGAACGCGTCGGCGGCAAACTCGTCGAGAACATGCTCCTCGGGGGGCCTGGGGTCCTCGCGGACCACATCGATCTCGCTGTGCGCGCCACAACCATGGTCAAGGCTCACGACGCGACCGTCTGAGGGTGACCAGGCGTTGGCGCATACGCCGAAAAAAGATCGAAGTGCACCTGCCATCGGGACGAAGAAACCGCACGTTGAACAAGGCTCCGGGGCCTGTTCGGCGACCGGCGACTTGGGCCCGTGATCACCGTCATACCAGCGTTGGGCCGCAACCTCGCGGCCCTCGGCGGACAGAACCCGCTTGCGCCCCAGGCCCAGCTCCCACAGAACCGTCGCGTCGACGTCTTCGTCGCCCGTGGCTTCGAAGCCTGGCTCGAGACGCTGGTCGTCCTCGATGTACGGAAGCACGTCGCCGGCTCCGAGGTCGCCAGGCGCCAATCGCTGGTCGTAGGGCAGCCACTCCGGCGAGAGCAGCGCGCCCGCGCCAGGCACCAGGTTGGTCTCGCAGACCGAGGCCTCCTTGCCGCGTGGCACGCGCGCCAGAGTGATGGCCCAACGCCATCCCGGGTATGCCGTGGCGGTGCAGGCGAAGTAGTGGGTCGCGAGACGTTCCGCGTCCATCACAGCGCCCATGTGCTCGCCGACCATGCCAGGCTCGGCGATGCTCTCAGCCGCCTCGCGGGCCTGGTCCGTCGCGGCGAAGAGGATGGCGTCGGCCTTGATCGCCATCGGGTCAGGCGCCGGTCTCGAGCTGGTCCGCGATCCCGCGCAGCACCTTGGCGAGCTTGGCCGCCGATGCCTTGTCCGGGTACTTGCCGCGATGAAGCGTGGTGGAGACACTGTCGAGAAGCTTGATGACGTCCTCCACGATGACCGTCATCGCCTCGGGCGAGGTGCGGTTCTTGGCAGCGACAGAGGCAACGACCGACGGAGCCGGGTCAAGCACTCGCAAGGACAGCGCCTGCGCGCCTCGCCGGCCCTCAACCACGCCGAACTCGACTCGCGTGCCGCCCTTGAGGGTCGTGACACCGGCGGGCAAGGCATCCGCGTGCAGGAACACGTCGGTGCCGTCGTCGTCGCTGAGGAAGCCGAAGCCCTTCTCCGCGTCGTACCACTTGACTTTGCCTAAAGGCACAACACACCTCTTGCTCGTGGGTCGACCGCCCCCACCAGAAGAGGGGACAGCACGGTGGCGCACGTTGCGCTGACCACAAGGCTATCCGTTACCGCCACCCAGTTCTGACGGCCTCCCGGTCTGCTCGCCCCAAGACCGTTCCGAGGGCCGAACCCCGTTCGAGGAGTGTCGGTGGTCTTCGTCATACTCGGGCGCGTGACGTCCCCAGCACGCGATCGCCCGTCCTTGGCGTCGTTCTGGAACGACTTGCCCCGGGATGGCAAGTTCCTGCTGTCCACTGTCGCGGTCGAGACGTTGGGCACGGGGCTGGTGCTGCCATTCGGCTTCATCTACCTGCATGAGGTGCTCGGGTTCACGATCGAGACCGCCGGCAGCCTGCTGGCGGTGCCTGCCATCGTCGGCATGGCCGTGGTCGGGCCTGCCGGAACACTCATCGACCGACTCGGCGCGCGGCGCATCATCCTCGCCGGCATGACGGCGCAGATGCTCGGCAACGCCTTGCTCGCGTTCTCCTCCACCCCGCTGACGGCCGCGCTGGCCCTGGGACTGCTCGGGGCCGCAGGTGGCGTCTTCTGGCCGGGCTTCAACGCCATGATCGGCGCCGTGGTCCCGTCGGCCATCCGGCAGCGCTACTTCGGGGTCAACTTCACCTTGGTCAACCTGGGCATCGGCATCGGGGGACTGCTGTCGGGTTCCATCGTCGACGTCCATCGACCGGGGACGTTCGTCGCCATCTATCTCGGCAATGCGCTCAGCTTCCTCGCGCCCCTTGCGGTGCTGCTGGGACCCCTGCGACGCGTCACCGGCAAGGTCGACCACCCAGTCAACGAGCTGGACGGCTCACTGGTGCGGACGTCATACCTGGACGTCCTCCGGGACAAAGCGGTGGTGCCGGTCATCGCGTTGACCTTCCTGTCTGCGTTCGTGGGCTACGCGCAGGCCGAGGCGGGCTTCACTGCCTATGCGCGGCTCGTCGGGCAGGTCTCCACGCGAACGATCGGCTACGCCTTCGCCGCCAACACCGTGACCATCGTGCTCCTGCAGCTGCTGGTGCTGCAGCGCATCGAGGGCCGCCGCCGCACCCGCGTCATTCTTGTTCTGTCGGCTCTGTGGGCGCTGTCCTGGCTGATGACGGGAGTCTCCGGCCTGATCCCGGGCAGCTCGGCGGCGGCAGTGCTGATCATTGGCGGCTTCTCGGTGTTCGCGCTCGGCGAGACCCTGCTTCAACCGACCATCCCGGCGATCACCAACGACCTGTCGCCGGATCATCTGCGCGGGCGTTACAACGCGGTGATGGCCGGCGCGTTCCAGCTGGCGGCCGTCACCGGGCCGATCATGGCCGGGGTCATGCTTGGTGCCCGTTTCAACGTCGCGTTCATCGGAGTGCTCATCCTTGGCTGCGCCGTGATGGCGCTCATCGCCTTGGCGGTCGAGCACCGGATCCCTGCCCAGGCCAATGGCATCCGGTCTCCGGCGACGGAGCTCAGCCCGGTGTGATCCCCCACGGCGCAGCGAACGCCTGCCCCGGCTGGAGGACAAGCAGGTCGTCACCAGAGTTGAAAGCGTCCGGAGGGCAGGTCATCGGCTCCACCGCGATGCCGCTGGTGCGCCGGTTGGCAAGTGGCAGTGAGTCGCCGGTGAAGACCTGCAACCAGGGGTATGCCGTGGCATCTGCCCAGAGGGTGACCGCGTGTTCCGTGTGTGGGTGGGTGAGAGTGACCCGCCACCGACCGTCGGCGTCGGTGGCGATGTCGGTGAATGCGGTGTCGAGCCCCAGCTCACCCAGCACTCTGGGCTCCCGGAAGTCGTGCCTGGTGCCGTCCACCGTCGCCAGCCCCGTGGGCAGCAGGCGGGCGTCCAGCTCGAGCGAGGAAGCCGCCGGGATGCCAAGCATCACCTCGTCCACGCGGGCCTCACCCACGCTGAGATACGGATGCGCCCCAAAGCCGAAGGGCGCTGCGTCGGCCCCGACGTTGCGGGCGCCGGGCGTCACGATCAGACCTGACGCCGTCATGGCGTAGGTGACCGAGAGGTCAAGGCTCCACTCCCAACCGGGCTGCGGGCGGAGGCGATATCCGAGGGTGACCGTGTCCTCGGACTGCTCAAGCACCGACCACATCGCCCAGCGCACCAACCCGTGCACCGCGTTGCCACGGTCCGGCTCGGTGAGTGCGAGCTGGTGCTCCGTGCCGGCAAAGGAGTATCTGCCGTCACGGATCCGGTTGGGCCACGGCATCAGCAGCTGACCACGCCCGGCCGAGGAGCGGGCGGCCGGCGAGTATCCGGCCAGCACGTCACGTCCGCGAAAGGCATAGGTGCGCAGGCCGCCGCCGACCTCGACCACGACTGCCTCGTGATCACCGTGTCGGATGGTCCATTGCTCACCGCTGGGAAAGACGCTCACGTAGGGAAGATACGTGGTGCCGCTCCCGGTGCGGCCGGCTCCGGTCGCACAGCCGACTGGATGCCCGGCGCGCTCAGTTGCTCGGCCCGACGCCGGCCATGTCTGGCGTCGCGATGACCGTGATGGCCACCTTGTCCGACGAGCGCGCCAGGACGAATGCCTGCCCACCCTTGACGGGCGCAGCACCTCTGGACCTGCTCGTGGCGTTTCGGCCATAGGTACCCACGAAGCCGTCCGCGCTCTTGAGCGTGATCGAGGTGTCACTCACCGCGGTCACCTGGCCCCGCTGGAAGACAAGCGCCTGCACGGAGCCGTTCAGGGTCCCGGTGACGTCACCGTGAAGATCCGTCCCACCCAACAGGTTCCCCAGACCACCAAGACCTTGCCCGCGCCCACCCTGCATACCGGGCGCGCCTGGCATCCCGGGCAGGTTCGGCTGCCCATTGCCGTACCCGTTTGCGCCAGGTCCCTGGCGGTTGCCAAAGCCCTTGCCGTTGTTGAGCCCCCGCCCGTTGCCCGGACCGTTCTGGCCACGGGAGTATCCGTCCTGGCCTTGCCCCATCAGGTTGACGCGGTCGTGGTTGCGCAGGATTGCGACGCCGGCAACGCCGATCCCCAGAATCATCAGACAGACGAGCGCGCCGGCGGCGATGACGAGCCCCCAGCGCCCACCGTGGGTGGACGTCGCACGGCGCCACAGGCTCGGCCTGGGCGCGTAACCCCACGCCGGGGTTCCAAGCGGGGCAGACGCCCCAGCGACAGGGGTGGGTGGCCCGGCAACCGGGGAAACCGGCTCAGCAGGAGGACCCGCAGCAGGCATTGGCTGAGTCGGTGGGGTGCTCGCTGCCGG
>PKWT01000492.1:0-8779 GCA_003132125.1 Micrococcales bacterium
TGCACGTCCACCTGCTACTCCCCGGCCGTGGCTGCAGTCGGCACCGATCTCGCCGCAATCCTCGTCGCTGCCAAGGACCTTCGCGGCCACCAACCCACACGCATCCTCGTGACGGACTACTGGAACGTGTTTGCCGACGGCGATGTCGCACGTGCCAGCGACGGCCCGGAATACCTTCGATGGAGCGATGAGCTCACCCGAGCGCTCAACAACACCATCTGCACGGTCGCCCGGAATGCCGGTGCCACCTGCGTCGACCTGTACGCGCCGTTCAAGGGCGATGGAAGCCGTAACCCGACCGCCTTGCTGGCAGCCGACGGCGACCACCCGAACGCGGCCGGCAACAACCTCATCTCCGCCGCCCTGATGGCTGCCACGCCGATGGGCGACATACAGCACCTGCAGGGCACCGGATGACGGCGCTGGAGGGTCCCCATACCCGCAGTCCCGCTGTCCCGAGCGCTACCTACCGCCTCCAGATCACCGCGGAGTTCACCCTGTTCGACGCGGCTGCCGTCGTCGGCTATCTGGCCGAGCTCGGCGTCGGCGCGGTCTACGTCTCCCCCTTGCTGCGGTCGACCACCGGGTCCAGCCATGGATATGACGTGGTCGACCATGGGCTCGTCGATCCTGACCGCGGTGGCGATGCAGGGCTGGCCAGGCTGGCTCAGGAATGCCGAGCGGCCGGCCTGGGCCTCGTCGTCGACATCGTGCCCAATCACATGGGTGTGGCCGTTCCGTCCGAAAACCGCGCCTGGTGGGACGTGCTGCAATGTGGCCAGACGTCGCGGTTCGCCCGCTGGTTCGACATCGACTGGCAGATCGCCGCTGGCAAGATCCTGATCCCGGTGCTGGGCGACGACGCCGACCCGGCTACCGATCTCACGGTCGCCGACGGCGAGCTGCGCTACTACGAGCATCGGTATCCGATCGCGCGCGGCACCGGTGAGGGCAGCCCGGCCGCGGTGCACGACCGGCAGCACTACCGGCTGATCAGCTTCCGCCGAGCGGACACGGCGCAGAACTACCGCCGGTTCTTCGCCGAGACCGACCTCGCCAGTTTGCGGGTCGAGGACCCCGTGGTGTTTGACGCGACCCACACCGAGATCCTGCGCTGGGTGTCCGACTACGGGGTGACGGGTCTTCGAGTCGATCACCCGGATGGTCTTCTCGACCCGGGCGGTTACCTGGACCGGTTGGCGGCTGCCGCCCCGTCCTGCTGGATCACGGTGGAGAAGATCACCGAGCCGGGCGAACGGCTCCCCCCGGCCTGGCCGGTCGCCGGCATGACCGGATACGACGCGCTCAGCGAGGTCAACGCGCTGCTGCTCGATCCGGGCGCTGAGGGTGGCATGACCGCCCTGTACGTCGAGCTGACCGCCGACGACCTCGACTTCGAGCAGCAGATCGCCGATGGCAAGCGGGTGGTGGCCACCACCATCCTGCAGGCCGAGGTGCGCCGGCTGGCCCGTTTCGTGCCGGAGGTCGACGACGCGCTGGCCGCCCTCACGGAGCTCACGATCGCATTCCCGGTGTACCGCTCCTACCTGCCGCTCGGCGCGGAATACCTCGCCCAAGCCGTCCAGCGCGCCACTGCCCGCCAACCACAGCTGAGCACGGCCGTCGACGCGCTGCTCCCCCGGCTCTCCGACCCGACTGACGAGCTGTGCGTAAGGTTCCAGCAGCTGACCGGCGCCATCATGGCGAAGGGGGTCGAGGACACCGCCTACTACCGCTACACCCGGTTCATCGGGCTGAACGAGGTCGGCGGATACCCGGGCAGGTTCGGCTCAGGGATCACCGAGTTCCACACCGCACAGTTGCGCCGGACCGAGCTATCACCGGCAGGGATGACCACCCTGTCCACCCACGACACCAAGCGCGGCGAGGACATCCGTGCCCGGCTTGCCGTGCTGGCCGAGATGCCCGACGCGTGGGGCGACACCGCACGACGGCTGATGTCACTGAGACCGATACCCAATGCGGCGTTCGGATATCTGCTCTGGCAGACCGCAGTTGCGCTGCCGGCGCTGCCAGGCCCGACCGCTCAGGCGGCGCTGCCTGCACTTCCGGCACCGGGGGCACCGCGGGCACCGGCGGAGCTGCCGGCTACACAAGACCCGACGGCCCTGGCCGCGCTGCTGGAGCCGGTACCGGACCCGAGGCGGGACCGCTTCCAGGCGTATGCCGAGAAGGCCATGCGGGAAGCAGATGTCGAGACCGGCTGGATCGACCAGGACAAGACGTTCGAGACCGCTGTATACGTCGCGGTCAGCGCCGCCTTTGACAACGCCGAGACACATGAGCTGATCAAGACGATGTTCGCCTTGATTGAGCCGCACAGCTGGGTGAACTCGTTGTCGCAGAAGGTGATCCAGCTGACCATGCCGGGCGTGCCGGACGTCTACCAGGGCAGCGAGCTGTGGGAGGACTCCCTGGTTGACCCGGACAACCGACGTCCGGTGGATTTCGTTTCCCTGCATGCAGCCCTCACCGCGTTGACCGCGCCACCAGCCCTGGATGGCACCGCCCTGGCCAAGCTGTGGGTGGTCAGCCGCGCGCTGCGAGCCCGACGCGAACACCCCGAGCTGTTCACGCGCTACACCCCTCTGGTGGTTGACGGGCCGATGCAGAAACACCTGGTTGCCTTCGACCGCGGTGGCGCGATCACCCTCGCGACCCGACTGCCGGTCGGTTTGTCCGATGCCGGTGGTTGGGGTGACACCACACTGACGCTGCCACCCGGTCGATACCGCGACACGTTCAGCGGCTCCGCCTTCACCGATGAGCTGGGTGTGGCCGATGCTCTCGACCGGTACCCGGTAGCCCTCTTGCTCGCCGAGAAGTCCTGATGGTCACCAGGCAGTCCTGATGCCGGAAGTCAGGGTATGGGCGCCCAACGCCAGTCGGGTACGGGTCACGATCGCCGAGCCGGACGGCTCCATCGAGCACCCCGTCGTGATCACGGACCTCGAGCCGGAGCGCGAGCTGGGATGCGGATCTGTCGCGAGCGGATGGTGGAGAGCTGACGTCGCTGAGGCATTGCCGGGCCGCGACTACGGCTTCCTGCTGGACGATGACGAGCAGGTGCTCCCCGACCCGCGCTCCCGTTGGCAACCGCACGGCGTCCATCAGCCGAGCCGGTTCTACTCCGACGACTTCGCCTGGAGCGACGCAGGCTGGCACGGCCACGACCTTCCCGACTCAGTGATCTACGAGCTGCATGTCGGCACCTTTACCCAGCCAGGCACCTTCGACGCCGCGATCGAGCGGCTCGACTACCTGGCTGAGCTGGGGGTGACCCATGTTGAGCTCCTGCCGGTCAACGACTTCAACGGCGAATGGAACTGGGGCTACGACGGCGTGCTCTGGTATGCCGTGCACGAGGCCTACGGTGGCCCGGACGGTCTCAAACGACTCGTCGATGCCTGCCACGCTCGCGGCCTGGCCGTCGTGCTCGACGTCGTCTACAACCACCTCGGGGCGTCGGGAAACTACCTGCCGCGCTTCGGCCCGTACTTCAAGACCGGCCGCAGCACGTGGGGCGAGCTGGTCAACCTTGACGGCGAGTCGGCCGGTCCGGTGCGCGAGTACATCATCGGCAACGCGCTGATGTGGCTCTCAGAGTTCCATGTCGACGCCCTGCGCCTTGACGCGGTGCACGCCCTGCATGACTCTTCCGAGGTACACCTGCTGGCCGAGCTGTCCACCCGGGTGAAGGCTCTGTCGGCCGAGATCGGCCGGCCTTTGGTCCTCATCGCGGAGTCAGACCTGAACGACCCGATCATGTTCACCGACCGCGCTGAAGGTGGATATGGGCTCGACGGCCAATGGAGCGACGACGTGCATCACGCCTTGCACGGGCTGCTGTCCGGGGAGCGGCAGGCCTACTACGCCGACTACGGGTCGCTCGCGGCGCTGGCCAAGGTGCTGACCCGGGCGTTCTTCCACGACGGGATCTACTCCACGTTCGAAGGCCACCTGCGCGGCAAGCCGGTGGACGTCAAGAACACGCCGGGATACCGGTTCGTCGTATGCCTTCAGAACCACGACCAGGTTGGCAACCGTGCCGCCGGCGACCGGCTGCCGCGGATCACGTCACCCGGCATGCTGAAGGTGGGCGCCACCCTTCTGCTGACCTCGCCGTTCACCCCGTTGCTCTGGATGGGTGAGGAGTGGGCGGCCAGTACCCCGTGGCCTTTCTTCACCTCGCACCCAGAGCCGGAAATGGCGGAGGCCACCGCCACGGGGCGGGTCAGCGAGTTCGCCGAGCACGGCTGGAACGCCGACGACGTCGTCAATCCGCAGGACCCGGCCGCGTTCACCGGCGCCAAGCTGCGCTGGTCCGAGCGGGACGACCCCGAGCACGCTGAGATCCTGACGCTCTACCGCCAACTGCTGAGGTTGCGACGCGAACAACCGGATCTGGCTGAATCCCGCCTCAACCTGGTCGAGGTCGACTTCGACGAGGACGCACAGTGGATCGTCGTTCATCGGGGCGCGTTCGATGTTCTTGCCAACCTGGCCGATCATGCTCAGGATCTGCCGGTTGCATCAGGCGACGTTCTCTTTGGCACCGAACCTGGCCTGCGAACCGACGGACGCACGATCACCCTGCCTGCTCGTTCGGCCGCCATTACTGGTCAGATCGGCGCAGCGGGGTTCTAATGGGTCGATGACCGGTGAGAGGCGTGTCCGCGCGCTGGTGGCCGAGTCGTGGTTCCGCTCAGCCGCTGCAGGAGTACAGACAGACACCGTCGACGCCCCGATCACGTTGCCGACTGACGTCCTGCGCGACCACCGGGAGGCTCACCCTCTGGCACAGGTCTTCCCCCTGCTTGATGACGTCCTTGGTCAAGCGGCGCGGGACTGCGATTCGATCATGGCCGTCTCCGATGCCGCTGGGCAGCTGCTCTGGGTCTGTGGCTCGCCGAGCGTCCTGCGCATGGCCGAGTCGATCGGTTTCGTCGAGGGCAGCAACTGGGACGAACGGCTGGCGGGCACCAATGCACCAGGGATGGCGCTGGCCCTCGACCAACCGATCAGCGTCATGGGCGCAGAGCACTTCCGTCACTCGGTGCAGCCATGGAGCTGCGCCGCCGCACCCATCCATGACCCGATCACGCACTCGCTGCTCGGTGTTCTGGATATTACCGGTGGTGCCGATGCTGTTTTGCCTCAGACGATGGCGATGGTGCGCGCCGCGGCACGCATGGCCGAGACCGAGCTCGCTCGCGAGCTCCTGTCCCGCCGGGGCCGCGAACAACAGCACGAGGTCGGGAGCATGTTCGTCATCCTGGAGGCTCTCGGTCGGGTGGACGCACTGCTGACCATCGACAACGGCCGCGGGCGGCCGAAGACGATCCGTCTCAGTCCCCGTCACAGCGAGATCCTCCTCCTGCTGGCTTCGACACCGAGGGGCCTGTCCGGGGATGAACTCGCCGTGCTGCTCTACCAGGAGGACAGCAGTGCGTCGACCCTGAGGGCGGAGCTCAACCGGCTACGCCACCTGCTCGGCGACGAGCTGCTCGCGTCTCGGCCGTACCGTCTGGTTGCCGAGCTCACCGCAGACTGGCTCGCCGTGGAGGCCCAACTCGCTGCGGGTGACGTGGCGGCGGCGCTGCGCGTGTATCGCGGACCGCTGCTCCCAGCCTCAACCGCGCCGGGCGTGGTACGGCTGCGCGAGTACATCGAGGCGTCGCTGCGTCATGCACTGCTCAACAGCCGCGAACCCGACCTGATGTCCACCTGGACCCGCTCGGCCTGGGGCACGGACGACTATGACATGTGGCAGGCGCAGCTCGACGCGCTCGGGCCATCTTCCCCGCTGCGCCCACTCGCCACCGGACAGCTCGCCCGGCTCGACCGAGAGCTCAGCACCGTCACAGTAGTGCAGGGGCGGCGCTCACAGACCCCGTGATCAGGCATGCAACGTCGTTGCAACCTTCACAGGCCTAACGTCGGCTCACAAATTCGAGACAACGATGTCGAGCCAGCAAAGGACAAACACATGGAGACCATGCAAGCAGCAGTAGTCAAGGAGTTCGGCAAGGATCTCATCGTCGAGGATGTTCCTATGCCAGTGCCCGGCCCGGGCCAGGCACTGGTGAAACTCATCACCAGCGGCGTCTGTCACACAGACCTGCACGCCGTTGAGGGAGACTGGCCGGTCAAACCAAACCCGCCTTTCATCCCCGGCCATGAGGGCGTCGGCACAGTCGTGGCCCTGGGCGAGGGTGTCACCAACCTCACGGTGGGCCAGCTGGTCGGCAACGCCTGGCTCTTCTCAGCCTGCGGCGACTGCCAGTACTGCAACACCGGCTGGGAGACCTTGTGCGAGAAGCAGCAGAACGCCGGCTACAGCGTGGACGGCTCCTTCGGCGAGCACATGCTGGTCGATGCCAAGTTCGCCGCAATCATCCCTGACGGCGCCGACCTGGTGGAGGTCGCCCCTATCCTCTGCGCAGGCGTCACCGTCTACAAGGGACTGAAGATGACGGAGGCCCGGCCCGGCCAGTGGGTGGTCATCTCCGGGATCGGCGGCCTCGGCCACATCGCGGTGCAGTACGCCAAGGCGATGGGCCTGCGCGTCGCCGCTGTCGACATTGCCGACGACAAGCTGGCACTGGCCAAGAAGCACGGCGCCGAGCTGCTGGTCAATGCCCTCAACGAGGACCCGATCGAGGTTGTCCAGAGGGTGACCGGCGGAGCCCACGGCGTGCTCGTCACCGCGGTGCATCCCTCGGCATTCGGCCAGGCGATCCACATGTCACGGCGTGGCGGCACCATCGTCTTCAACGGACTGCCCGCGGGCGACTTCCCCGCATCGATCTTCGAGATCGTCCTCAAGGGGCTCACCGTGCGCGGCTCCATCGTCGGCACCCGCCAAGACCTGGCGGAGGCCCTCGAGTTCTATGCCCGCGGCGAGATTCATCCGACCGTGTCCACCCGGGACCTGGGCGAGATCAACGCCGTCTTCAACGAGATGAAGCACGGCAAGATCGACGGCCGCGTCGTCATCCAGTACTGACCACGCTTACCAAGCAGCATCCGCACCAAAGATCCNNCCAAAGATCCGCACCAAAGATCGCATCAAGTACCGAACATCCACCGCAAGTGTTCAACCCTGAAGGAGGAATGACATGAAGTACGTCCCCCCGGGTCAACCCGGAAGCATCGTCTCGGTCAAGCCACGGTACGAGAACTTTATCGGCGGGAAGTGGCTGGCGCCGACGCACGGCAAGTATCGCGTCAACGTGACCCCGGCAACGGCCGGCCCGATCACCGAGGTGGCCGAGTCCACCCCGGAGGATGTCGAGCTCGCCCTGGATGCCGCCCACGCGGCCAGGGACGCCTGGGGTGAGGCAACGGCGACCGAACGCGCCGCGGTGCTGAACGCCATCGCCGACGTGATCGAGAAGAACGCGGAGATGCTGGCGGTCGCCGAGAGCTGGGAGAACGGCAAACCGGTCCGGGAGACCCTGAACGCCGACATCCCGCTGGTGGTCGACCACTTCCGCTACTTCGCCTCGGCGGCCCGTGCGGAGCAGGGCTCCTCCACCGAGATCGACAAGGACACCGTCGCGTACCACTTCCGTGAGCCGCTGGGCGTCGTCGGACAGATCATCCCGTTCAACTTCCCGCTCCTGATGGCTGCGTGGAAGCTGGCCCCCGCACTCGCGGCGGGCAACTGCGTCGTCCTCAAGCCTGCATCGCCGACCCCGTGGTCGATCCTGAAGCTGATGGAGGTTGTCGAGGACGTCGTCCCGCCGGGAGTGATCAACGTCATCACCGGTCCCGGTGCGGAAATCGGCAAGGCGCTGGCCGCGAACCCGCGGATCGCGAAGATCGCGTTCACCGGTGAGACGGTGACCGGGCGGCTGATCATGCAGTACGCCGCCCAGAACCTCATCCCGTCCACCACCGAGCTGGGCGGCAAGTCGCCGAACATCTTCTTCGCCGACGTGATGGACCACGACGACGAGTTCCTGGACAAGGCGATCGAGGGTCTGGTGCTGTACGCCTTCAACAAGGGTGAGGTCTGCACCGCTCCCTCGCGGGCGCTGATCCACGAGGACATCTACGACGAGTTCATGGCCCGCTGCCTGGTGCGGATCGCCGCCATCAAGCAGGGCGACCCGCTGGACACCGAGACGATGATGGGGCCGCAGGTCTCCAAGCAGCAGATCGAGAAGATCGCCTCGTATGTCGACATCGGTAAGGCCGAGGGCGCCGAGGTCCTCATCGGAGGCCACCGCGCCACCATGGAGGGTGAGTTCGCCACCGGCTACTTCTACGAGCCAACGGTGCTCAAGGGCGACAACAAGATGCGGGTGTTCCAGGAGGAGATCTTCGGCCCGGTGCTGGCGGTCACCACCTTCAAGGACGACGAGGAGGCGCTGGAGATCGCCAACGACACCCTCTACGGCCTGGGCGCCGGCGTCTGGACGCGCGACGGGAACCGTGCCTACAAGATGGGCCGCAAGATCAAGGCCGGCCGGGTGTGGACGAACTGCTACCACGCGTATCCGGCGGGTGCGGCCTTCGGTGGTTACAAGATCTCCGGCGTCGGCCGGGAGAACCACGCGATGATGCTCGACCACTACAGCCAGACGAAGAACCTGCTGGTCAGCTACAGCACCAAACCGCTCGGTTTCTTCTAAAGGTATGTGATGTCCGAGTCGGTCATTCCGGCACGCATCACGGCCACCCCGGCGGCGCGCGAGGCGATCACTCGCCTCCGCGCCGCCCGGGGCGGCCCGGTGATGTTCGTGCAGTC
>PKWT01000492.1:8792-11075 GCA_003132125.1 Micrococcales bacterium
AGCCCGTTCTACATCGACAAACGCCTCGACGAGGCGTGGCACCAGGACGTCTTCCTGCTGGATGTCGCCGAAGGCCCGCCCGAGGACTTCTCACTCGCTGCCGGGGACGACCTTCATTTCGTCACGCTCTCTCCGGGCTGTGTCACACCAGGCAGTTGAAGCGCGCAGGCGACGACAGGCATACGAGCGACCGCGCGACTGAGCCCCGCCGTCGGAAAGCCGCGAGGTGCCTAGACCATCGCGAGCAGCCCGTCGATGTCGCCGTGCACCTCGAGCCCGGCGACCTCACCGGTGTCGGCCAGGATGATCCGGCCGGAGCGATCGGTGAGCGTCACGTGGATACGGGCATCCAACGTCTCCTCGACGCGACGGTGCATCTGCGAGCGCATCGGAGCATGCAGGAGCCCACCGCGATGTCGTTCGGCCGTAATGTCCAGCGTCAGGCCCGTCTTGCTGCGCAGCGACCAGCGCACGAGATCGTCATCGACCGTCAGTGTCTCGGTGCGTGCGCCCGTGTAGGTGGCGAACCGGTGCAGTGCGGGTCGACCATCCGGCCCGGGCATCCGCAGCCCGACGATGAAGCCGCGGAAGTGCGTGCGATGCCAGGGGATGATGGCGATCGAGCCGACCAGGCTCACACCGAAGTGCGCGAAGTGGTTGCTCTGCATCCAGATGTAACCGGCAGGGAACGCCCGTCCCCAGTCCTTCTCGAGATAGCCGCGTCCCCCGTCGAAGGGCAGCGAGACACCACCCAAGGACAGCGAGCCCGCAAGGTCGTGCCCGAACGAGACAACGCCGTGATAGGCCTCCATGACCGGAACCCATGCGTACCAGCCCATGATCCCGGGCGATCTCATCGTCACCGGCCACGGGTCGAAGGCTGTCGCAAAGTCGACTCGTCCGCGCAGGCCGGATTCTGGCAGATCGAGCGTGACGCCCTCCGAAGTGAATCGATTCGGCCCTATGTCGACGTCGAAGCGACCAGTTGCCGCGTGGAAGTCCGCGGCGTCGTACCGCTCGTACCACGACCGTCCGGTGACGCCATCGAGGACCTGGACGAACGCCTCATCGTGGCGACCGGCGGAATCCTCCAGGCCGAGGAAGATCCCCGAGATCACGGCGATTCGGGCCGAGCGGTCAGCGGAGATCAGCTTGACGTACCAGCCCTCGAAGAACCCCGCTCGCTCGTGGGCTCCGTGATAGCCATCGGGACGCAGCGTGGAACCCACATTGGCGACGGTGCGCTTGGCGAGGGCGAGCGCCGGAATCATGGGCACGCTGTCGAGGCTACCCGGCCCGCACGCCCGAGCCCATTGACGGCGTAGGGTCCCGGCATGGACGACGCCTTCTACGTGCCCCTCGGCGACGACCGCTGGCGCCCAACCATCCACACGACCGGCCCGTGGGACGCCCGCTTCCAGCACGGCGGGCCACCGAGCGCACTACTTGGTCGCGCCATCGAACTGTGCAGCCCGAGGGAGGACTTGCTCGTCGCCCGGATGACGGTTGACCTCCTCGGACCGATCCCGGTGGACGAGCTGGAGCTCCGTTCGCGAGTACTGCGCCCCGGTCGCAGCGTCGAGCTCATCGAGTCGGCACTGTCTTACGGCGGCCGCGAGGTTGCCCGCGCACAGGCCTGGCGGGTGCTGCGCACGACGCAAGAGATCACCCCGCGGCAGTCCTCCGCTCCGGCTTTACCAGGCGAGAGCACGCCGTTCGTGGCCGAAGGGTGGGTCGACGGCTACGTGTCCGCGATCGAATGGCGCTTCACGGCAGGGGCATTCGAGGCTCAGGGGCCGGCGACCGCCTGGACGCGACTCCTCTATCCGCTCGTCCCCGCCGAGCAGCCCAGCCCCCTGCAGCGCGTGCTTGCTGTAGCCGACAGCGGTAACGGCATCAGCAACGAGCTGGACGTGGCCACATGGCACTTCATCAACCCCGAGCTCACGGTGCACCTGCACCGCGAGGCCGTCGGCGAGTGGATCTGCCTGGAGGCGCAGACGGCTGTCTCGCCCGGNNGCCGCCCGTACGCCGTACGTCTCGCACCGGTGTCAAGTCAGGAGGCCACTGCGGTCTGCTGCGAGGCGCTCTTGATCGCTTCCTCCTCTTCCGCGCTCAGCAGAGGCTGGCCCTGCAGATAGCGGTCGATCGAGCGCGCCCCTGTCTTGCCTGCGCCCATCGCCAGGATGACCGTGGCGGCGCCCGTCACGATGTCGCCGCCCGCGAACACGCGCTCCTTGCTGGTCGCCAGAGTGTGCTCGTCGGCAACGATGTTGCCGCGCC
>PKWT01000304.1 GCA_003132125.1 Micrococcales bacterium
CGCCGCGGCGCTGACGAGGAACGATCGCCGGAGAGCGTGACTTCGGGACCGAGGGCTCGGCAACACGTTCAACAAGGACGTGCAGATCGCGACAATCAACGGCGCGCGTGCCTATCGTGGCGACAGACTGAATGCATCGCTGCCCTCCACCGGATCCTCGACCCGAAGGCTGGTCCTCTCATCGCCGTCACGTTGTGCACCCTGACCCGCAAGGCCGTTGACCGGACGGCAGCTGGGGCGCTGGCATGAGCCCCCTGCACGATCGCGCGAGCGACAGCGTCAGCTGGGGCTTTCAGGTCACGGCGGCGTGGGCATTGCGCTTCCTCATCGTGATGGCAGCCTTGTTCGTGCTGCTCACCATGCTCAACGCCGTCAGTCTGGTCACCATCACGGTGATCGTCGCGGTCATGATCTGCGCGCTTCTACAGCCCGGCGTCGAGCTGCTGATGCGCAACAGGGTGCCCCGGATCCCGGCGGCCATCCTGGTGTTCGTGCTCGGCATGTCCGCGCTGGTCGGAGCCGCCTGGTTCGTCGTCCAGCAGGTCTCTGCGAGCTCCTCCGAGCTGGGGGCCCAGCTGTTGGACGCTGTGGCGAAGATTCGCAACTGGCTGGTCACGGGTCCGCCGCAGATGTCAGAGCACCAGGTCCAGCAGCTGATCGACGACCTGACCAAGACCATCACCGACAACCGCGCCAGCCTGGCCCAGGGTGTCTTCGCCACCGCCAACAGCGCGCTCCTCATCGTCAGCGGGGCGGTCTTCTGCCTGTTTGCGACCTTGTTCCTGCTCACCGACGACGGAGGTATCTGGCGGTGGGTCGTGCGGCTCTTCCCGAGCGAGGCGCGGGCCAAGGTGGCTCACGCCGGCAACGTGGCCTGGCAGACGCTGATCGCCTACATGCGCAGCACCGTCCTCCTGGCCCTGATCAACGCGCTCACCATGGTCGTCGTGATGCTCATTGCCGGTATGCCGTTGGTGGTTCCTTTGGGCGTGCTGCTCTTCCTGGGCTCGATGATCCCGCTGATCGGAATGCTCGTGGCCGGCGTCGTGGTCGTCCTGGTGGCGTTGGTGACCAAGAGCCTGGTGATGGCCCTGGTCATGGCGCTCGCGCTGATTCTCACCATCCAGCTCGAGGGCAACCTGCTCAACCCCTTCATCCTGGGCAAGGCCGTCCAGATCCATCCGCTGGGCATCCTGATGGGGGTTACGGCCGGCACCATCCTGGGCGGGATCTTCGGCGCGTTCATCGCGGTCCCGCTGGTCGCCATCCTGAACAACGTGGCCAACGACCTCCACGGCCGCGACATGGGGGAGCCCGCGCCCGACCTGCAAACCTAGGTCCCCGTGCTCGACCTCAAGGAGCACACTGTGACCGTGATCCGTGACCATGATTGACGAGCTGGCGGCCAGGCTCATCGGCGGACGGCTCATCACCGACCCTGACGTCGTCGACGCGTACCGCCGCGATCACGCCCACCTCGTCGAGCCCGGAGTCCCTCTTGCCGTCCTGCTGGCCGACACTGTGGAGGACGTTTCTGCCGCCCTCACCTGGGCGCACCAACACGGCATACCGGTCGTTCCGCGTGGATCGGGGACGGGGCTGTCGGGGGGCGCGACCGCCACGGACGGCTGCCTCATCCTGAGTACCGCGCGGATGACCACCATCCGTGAGGTGTCTGCTGAAGACCAGCTGGCAGTGGTGGAAGCGGGGGTCATCACTGCCGACGTCGACCGGGCGGCGCGCGAGGTCGGCCTGATGTATGCACCCGACCCGAGCAGCTTCGAGATCTCCACGATCGGCGGCAACCTGGCGACCAACGCGGGCGGCCTGCGCTGTGTGAAGTACGGCGTCACCCGCGACTCGGTACTCGGGCTGGAGGTCGTCCTCGCTGACGGTCGCATCATCAGGACCGGCAGACGGACCGTCAAGGGTGTCGCGGGTTATGACCTGACCAGCCTCTTCGTCGGCTCGGAGGGGACCCTGGGCATCATCACGAGCGCAACGCTGAAGCTGCGTCCGCCCCCCGCGGCCGAGCCGGTGACCGTCGTTGGCAGCTTCACGTCGATACGAGCGGCCGCCGAGGCAGTGGCGGGCATCGTCCGCCAGGGACTTGGTCCGAGCCTGCTCGAGCTGATCGACCAGAACACGTTGCGGTCGATCAACGAGTGGAAGAACATGGGCCTGGACGACAACATGGCGGCAATGCTGATCGCTCAGGCCGACGGCACCGACGCGACAGACTGCGGGGCGGCGCTCGCCGCTCAGTTCGAGGCGGCTGGCGCGGACTTCGTTGCGGTCTCGACCGATCCGGAGGAGGCTGCGCAGCTGCTCGAGATCCGCAGGCTGGCCCTTCCTGCTGCCGAGCGACTCGGGCGGTGCCTGGTGGAGGACGTCGGTGTTCCTCGCTCCAAGCTCCCCGAGATGTTCGAGCGGCTCGAGCAGATTGCCGCGCACCATCAGGTCCGGGTGATGACCGTTGCGCATGCCGGTGACGGCAACCTGCATCCGATCTTCGTCTTCGACCCGACCGGTGACGGCACCGTGCCGGACAACATCTGGGCTGCGGCCGACGAGGTGTTCCGCACCGCACTTGACCTCGGTGGCACTCTCACGGGCGAGCACGGCGTTGGTGTCCTGAAGCGTCGGTGGCTTGAGCTGGAGCTGGGGCCTGATGTGATGGAGGTGCACCGCTCGATCAAGAACGCTCTCGATCCGACCGGAATCCTCAACCCCGGCAAGGGTTTCTGACCCAGATCCCCGGGAGCCGGTGCGGTAGTCCTTGTTCAGCGACAATCCTGGTTCTACAGGTACTGCCCCGTGGGCTCATCTCGCGAGCTGCGTCCGCCCGACGCGCCGGGCATGGGGCTCCCTGGGACTTCGTCTGCCGCGGTATGTCCCGGCGGCAGGGCCCGGCGCATGTTCTGCAGCTGCTGCTGCGCGACCATCTGCTGGGCGAACAGTGCCGCCTGGATGCCGTGGAACAGACCCTCGAGCCAGCCGACGAGCTGGGCCTGTGCGATGCGCAGCTCAGCATCGGATGGCGCGGCGTCATTGAATGGCAACGTGATTCGCTCAAGCTCTTCGATCAGCTCCGGCGCCAGACCCTGCTCCAGCTCGGTGATCGACCGGCGGTGGATCTCGGCAAGACGGGTGCGACCCGCCTCATCCAACGGCGCGCTGCGAACCTCCTCGAGCAGCTGCTTGATCATGGACCCGATGCGCATGACCTTGGCCGGCTGCTCGACCAGGTCGGCGGGGTTGTTGACCTCGTCCTCCTCGCCGGATGCCTCGGCCACCCCCATGCCGTTCTGGGTGACCACGACGACCTTCTTCAGCTGGTCGTCGTCAGCGGAGCCCGGCTGCTCATCCTGCGATGGGTTCATGACTCCTATCCTGCACCGTCCCCGACGCTCGGTGCGACGCGTAGCCTGTTCACCATGGTGACCATCGACGCTGACGTGATCCGCGTGGTCGTGGTCGATGACCATGCGCTGCACCGTGACGGCACCCGTCAGATCCTCGAGGTGCACTCCGACCTGCAAGTCGTTGGTGAAGCGGCTTCCGGCGAGGTGGCCCTTGCCCTGGTCAATCAGCTTCGCCCGGACGTGGTGCTGATGGATATCCGGCTGCCGGGGATGAACGGCATCGAGGTCACGCGCCAGCTCATCCAGGACCACCCTGATGTGCGGGTGCTGATGGTCAGTGCGTATGACGAGGACGAATACGTCCGCGGGGCTCTGGAGGCCGGGGCTGCGGGGTACCTGAGCAAGACCGTCCCCGGCAAGGAGCTTGTCGAGGCGGTGCGAGCCGTGGCCGGCGGAGCAACCGTGCTCCAGTCCGGTCTCACGGCGCGGCTTCTGATCGGGTCACGTCAGCCCGAACAGGGCGCGACCTTCCTGAGCGAGCGAGAGCTGACGGTCCTGAGACTTCTCGCGGAGGGGCTGCACAACCGGGAGATCGGGGAGCAGATGGGCATCAGCAC
>PKWT01000461.1 GCA_003132125.1 Micrococcales bacterium
GGGCTCCTACCATCGGTGACATGAGACTGCTCCGGTACCGACGGCCCTCGCTTCGCAACCTGACCGGCTACACCCAGGTGAAGCGTCGGGCCAAGCGACAGCTCGGGATCAGCCAGGTCCAGGCCTGGACGAGCCCAAGTCGAGTGAAGCAGCGCGCCAAACAAAGGGTGGGCTACTACTCCCCCACGATGCGCGTGCTCCGCAACACCGCGAAGGGCCGGTTCCCGTCGTTCTTCGGGTTGTTCGGTAAGAAGTAGCCGAACTGGCTACCTCGACGAGCTGGCCACCTCGATGGTGGCGGGAACGTCCACGAGCGGGCTTGGTCTGGCCAGGAAGTCTCCCTGACCGAAGCCACAGCGGGCCACCTGCAGGTCCGAGAGCTGGGCCGGGGTTTCGACGCCTTCGCAGACCACGTCGAGATGCAGGGCCTCGGCAAGTCGGATGATCGCGCGCAAGAAGGCGGGATCGGCCGAGTCGTCCTCGAGCGGATGCAGGAACTTCTGGTTGAGCTTGACCAGGTCCACCGGTAGCTGACGTAGGTAGCTCAGCGAGGAGTAGCCCGTTCCGAAGTTGTCGATGGCGACCCGAACACCGTGGGCGCGAAGCCCGCGAAGGGACTCACGGCTGCGCTCAACCAGCAGCATTCCCTCAGTGACATCAAGCACGAGAGCCGACGGCTCGAGGCCGTGGTTGAGCAGTATGCGAGCGACCGAGGACGCGAACTGGTCGTCTTCGAGCTGGAGGGGAGAGACGTTGACGCTGACGTAGGCCTTGGTGCCGTGGGCAGACCGCCACTCGGTGAGTCCGCGGCAGACCTGCTCGATCGCCCATCGGCCGAGCTCGTGGATCAGGCCGGTCGCTTCGGCAACAGGGATGAACTCGGAGGGGGGCACATCACCGAGATCTGGGTCGGACCAGCGGGCGAGCGCCTCGAGCCCGACCACGGCCCCCGTGCGCAGGTCGACGATGGGCTGGTAGGCAAAGGTAATCGCACCTGTGTCCACCGCTGTCTGCAAGGCCGACTCGAGCCGGAACCGGTTCACAACCTTGGTGTGCATGACGGGCTCGTATAAGACGTGGCGAGATCGGCCCTCGAGCTTCGCCTCGTACATGGCCAGATCGGCATTGCGCAACAGCGTTTCAGAGGTCTCCCCCGGTCCGGCGACGGCGATCCCGATGCTGGCCCCGAGGATCGTGGAGTGTCCGCTGAACTCCACGGGCGGTTCGCTCAACGCGTCGAGGACGCGGTCAGCAACAGCCGTCACCTGCGAGGCGGTCACATCGTCCACGAGNNACTTCGTCGCCGCAGTCATGGCCAAAGCTGTCGTTGACCGTCTTGAAGTCGTCGAGGTCGATGAAGAGCACTGCGACCTGGCCCGTGTGGCGTCTCTCCAGGGCATGACCGACCCGGTCGTGGAAGAGCTGCCGGTTGGGCAGCGCGGTCAGCGGATCATGGAAGGCTTGGTGTTCCAGCCGTTCCTCGAGGTGCTTCTCCCGGGTGACGTCCACCAGGACGCCGTGGAAGGTCGCGTGGCCCTCGTGGTCCCGAAGCATGATCGCGTCATCACGCACCCACACCGTGGTTCCGTTGCGGTGACGCAACCGGTAGGTAGCGGAGAAGATTCCGCCCCCTGTACCGCCGCGAAGGATGCGTTCCTCCTCGCCCAGCGCTATCTCCTGATCGTCCGGATGGACCTGACGGAACCACATTTCGGGATCGGCCAGCCACTCCTGTGCCGTAAAGCCGAGCATCCCTTCGATCTGCGGGCTGACGTATGGCCACGGCCCGTCCGCTCCAGGCTCGGCGACGTACACGACCGCGGGAACTCGCTCCACGAGCAGCCGGTATCGCTCCTCAGCAACTCGCAGATCGCTCTCCAGCCGTTTGCGCTCCGAGATATCCTGCGTCGTGCCGATCAAATAGTCAGGGTTCCCATCCACGTCCCGCACCAGGGACGCCGTCAGGTCCACCCAGAGGATGCCGTCGTCCTTGCGGATGAAGCGCTTCTCCATATGGAAGTGGTCGATCTCCCCGGCTGCCATCTGGGCGAACAGGTCGAGGTTGCGTTGCACGTCGTCGGGGTGGGTGAACTCCGCAAAGGGCATGGCGGCGAACTCTTCAGGGGAATAGCCCAGTGAGTCACGCAGGACCTCGTTTGTCATGCTCGTGTGACCGTCGAGGCCGACGATGCCGAACCCGACCGGGGCCAGCTCAAAGATCGTCTCCAAGCGACCGACTCGGTCTGCCGCTCCTGCCGCCGTCCCGGGAACGTCAGTCGGCTGCGACTCAGCGCTGTCGGTGCTGTCCACTGCGCCCCTTCCTCCGACGTCCACTTCCCCATGGGTGCCCACATCATCCTCGACAAGAGTATGACGAAGGTCGTCGGTCGTCGGTCGTCTTCGGGACTTTCTACTCTGGCCAGGTCGTGGGTTCCGCCCTAACGTGTTGGCGTCGTCTCAGTGAGATCGAGGAGGCCGCATGACATCACAACCCCGGAGCGGCGCATCTCTGGTGGCCCGCAAGGTCGGCTATTCCGTTGCAGTCATGGTCAACGTCATCATGTTGATCCTGGTGAACGCCACCCCTGGTTGGCGTGTGTTGCCCTTCCTAACCGAGGACTTCGTCAGCCTTCTGTGGTTGGTCAACCTGTCCATCTTCGCAAGCGTCATGGTCAACCTGGCCTACCTGGCCTACCTGGCCTACGACGCGGCCTGGTTCAAGTCGGTCGGCCAGATTGGCGTGACCGCGATAGGGCTCGTGGCCTCGATACGGACGTGGCAGGTCTTCCCGTTCGACTTCTCGCCGTATGGCGGCCCCTGGGAGACCCTGACCCGGCTGATGCTGGTGATTGCCATCTTCGGGTCGATCGTGGCCATCGTGGTCGAACTGGTCCGGCTCGCCGGCCACGGGATCAGCGATGGCGTTCGGTCACAGACCCATTGACGAAGGACGACAGCCGAGATTGCGTCGATCGTCGAGCACCATCCGGCCTTCAGAAATGTCAGTGACCGTCCTGGCCGGTGAAGTCCTCGGGTGTGAGACCTACCAAGGTGTCGTGAATCGGAGCCGGGGCCCTGACCTGACGTCGCCCGAAAGCGCGCAACAATGCTCCCAGCTCGTCGCCGATGCCCTTTAGTGGCAACGGAATCTCGTATTCGACGGCGCCGGACTCGCGATCGATCACACGAGCACCAACAAGGCTTTCACGCAACATTCCTTGCACGCCTGCATTGTCGGAGGAGACCAGTGCGGTGAAGTGGCGGATGCCTTCCTGCCGGGCACGATCAGTCAACCGATTCAGCAGCTCGGTGCCGAGCCCCCGGCGCTGCCATTCATCGATGACGGTGACGGCAACTTCGGCTCCCGCCGGGTCTTCGGCGGGCCGGATGTAGCGAGCGACGCCAAGGCCGCGACCGTCAACCGGATTCAGTGCGACGAGCGCCTCGTGGGCGTGGTGGTCAACCTCGGTGAAGTAGCGCAGCTCGGCAGGGGTCAGGTTCGACTTGCTCATCANNACCTGACGTATCAGGACGACCGAGCCATCGCGCAGCACAACCGAGTTGCCCTTCATCGCGGTCAGTCTTTCACCCGTCAACCTGCGGGGTGACGGCCGACACGCGCACGGGAGTCTTGGTCGTTCACAGGGAAAACACAGGGAGCGTGGAGACTCCTCCAAGGGTTTAGCGATGTTCTTAGGTCGTTGGTGATGAACAAGGTCACCGTCCCGAAGGAGCCACCATCCCCAAGGAGTAAGCCATGTCTCGTCACCACGCCCCGATCTGCGCGAGCAGCGGCAAAGTCCGCTTTCGGGAACCGAAGGACATCAAGCGTGCGCTACGAAGGGCCGACCAAGATCGTTCTCGGGCCCGCTTGAACGACGTGGCATGCAGCCGTCGAGAGATTGAGAGCTACAGCTGCTCAGACTGCAACGGCTGGCACCTCACCTCCCAGCAGGCCCGGCCAGTCAGGCTGACCCCGGTGGCAAGGCCCATCCTGCGCACCCCCGGTCCCGCCGCAGATGCGATGCGCCGTATGGCGAGTGCCACCGGATTCACCGTCGCCGCGGCATAACGACCTGAACAGTCACGAACACCCGAATCTCTGGCGCTGCACAAGAACGCCCCACCCTGACGGTGGACGGCTCAGGAGCGGGCGAACCGTAAGAGCGGCTCGATCTTCTCGGGGTCTGCATCGGCCGCCCGAAGAGCAGCCAGGTATGCCTGCCGGTTTGGACCGTTGCCCTGGATGCTCGTGGCGCCCCAGGTGAACGGCTCGCCATCGAGCGTGCGCATCAGAAGATCTGCGAAAGCGCGCGCGTACCGACCGTTGCCATTGGGGAACGGATGGATGGCTACCAGTCGGTGGTGGATACGGCATACCGCCTGGTCGCGCCCGAGCCACGAGCTGCCGGGCCCGACCCACATCTTGGCGTCGTCCACGAGGTCTCTCACGGAGATCGCAATGACGGACGGATCAACGCCGATGTTGCGTTCCGTCGTTCGATACTTTCCTGCCCACTTCCACACGTCCCCGTACATGGCCTTGTGCAGAGACCTTACGAACAACTCATCCAGGACCTTGGCAGTGGTGAGTCTGCGTCGCCGCAAACCGAGCACGGCCACGGCGATGTTCGCCTGCTCAGCTGCGTTGAGCTCAACTCGTGTGGCGATGTAGGTCGGAATCAGGCCGTCGCGCTCGTCCGGTTCCAGCGGCGTGAAGCGATCAGGCCCGTTGTGGATGTCAGTCAACGACGCTCCACAGTCCCCGCTGGCTGCTGATCTTGGCAATGAGCTCGTCTCGGGT
Source organism: Micrococcales bacterium (assembly GCA_003132125.1). GTDB lineage: Bacteria > Actinomycetota > Actinomycetes > Actinomycetales > Dermatophilaceae > UBA4719. Next base: position 4,805 of record PKWT01000461.1, read on the forward strand.
GTCGCGCGCCGCATCGCCGCTGACGACTTGGTCCTCGAGCCTCATCGAGTTGGCCACGCTTTCGAAGTCCCGCATGAGAACACGCTCGGCTTGCGCTCGGATCTGGTCTTCCAACGAGGCTCGGGGCACGAAGGCGTAGACAAGATCGCATCCGAGCGCGTTGGCCGCACGCGTGAGCGTGGCCAGGCGCGCACCGCCCGCACGTTCGGACGCTTCGAGCTTGGTGACCGCCACCTGCGTGACGCCCATGCGGGTGGCCAGCTCAGCTGCCGACATTCCCAGCACATCGCGAATGGCGCGGACCCATCCGCC
>PKWT01000393.1 GCA_003132125.1 Micrococcales bacterium
GAGAGTCCTCGAGTGCGGCGCGGCCCACTCCGAGGGCGCGACCTGCCACCTGCAGCCGGCCGACCTCGAGCCCCCGCATCATCTGGGCGAAGCCGGTGCCCTCGGTTTCGCCGAGCAGGCAGGACACCGGGACGCGCATCTGCTCGAAGGCGATCTCGCAGCTCTCCACACCCTTGTACCCGAGCTTGGGCAGGTCGCGCGAGAGCGTGAACCCAATACCCTTCTCCACCAACAGGATCGAGACACCCTTGTGCTTCGGGCGGGCCGCAGGGTCGGTCTTGCAGAGCAGGGCGATGAGGTCGGACTTGCGGGCGTTGGAGATCCACGTCTTGGAGCCGTTGATGACGTAGTCGTCACCATCGCGCGTGGCGGTGGTCCGCATCGCCTGCAGGTCGGAGCCGCCGCCGGGCTCGGTCAGCGCCATGGTGGCCCGCAGCTCGCCGGTGGCCATCCGGGGCAGGTACCCGTCCTTCTGCTCCTGCGTCCCGTAGTCCTGGATGAGCTTGGCGACCACGGTGTGACCGCCCATGGCCCCGGCCAGGCTCATCCAGCCGCGGGAGAGCTCCTCGGTGACGAGCACGTAGCACGGGGTGCTCACCTTGGTCTCGCCCCACGGCTCGGGGATGGCGAGCCCGAAGATGCCGAGCTCCTTCATCGTCTCGATGAGCTTCTCAGGGTAGGTGTTGGCGTGGTCCAGTTCCCTGACAACGGGTTTCACATCCCGGTTCACGAACTCCCGGACGATCTTGACTATCTCGCGTTCCTCGTCGGGCAGACCTTCCATGGTCAGTCTCCTCGCTGTACGCGCCGTCATGCGCATTGTCGTCGGTTCGGGCAACCACGACCCACACAGGAGGGCCTCCCCTGATTCTTGGCGGGGAACCATTGACAGGTGATATTTGATATTGCATCATGAACGTCAGCCTTTCGACTGTGATGTGACACACACGGACTGTCGCCGCTGTTCCGACGAGTCGGTGGCTGATTCGCCTGACCTAACGAAGAAGGTGATGGGGTTGGTACCCAGGAAGCTGCTCGGCGATCGCACGCTGATCGAACAGATCCGGCACTCGGATTCTCTGACTGAAGGCGGGTTTTATCACGGCTTAGAGCTGCTCGTCGAGCGCGAGCATGATCCGATCACGTACGAGCGGTTCTACGACGCGGTGCACAGCGCAGTCATGGGGGCCCGCGAGACATCGAAGAACGTCGCCGCATCACCCGGCGCCCGCGAACTCGGAGAACTCCTGTTCGCGTTACTCACGCCTGAAGGCCATGCAGTAGCCGTCTCCTCGGGACTGGTTGGGCATCAGGGAGCGTTCCGAATCGCCATCAAGTACATGGCCGAGAACGGCTACGACCGGAACCCCGGGATCCGGCCGGGCGACATCTTCTTAGCCTGTGACCCGGCGACCTCTGGCACACCTCACCCCGGCGACGTCTACACCTTCATCCCGCTGTTCAGCGGCGAGGAACTCATCGGCTGGGCAGCAGGAATGAACCACACCATGGAGGCGGGTGGCTCGGTCCCAGGCGCCTGGCCGCCGTGGTCACCCAACACCTTCACCGACGGCTACCTGGTGCCGCCGACGAAGGTGGGTGAGAACTACGAGGACTACACATGGCTGTACAAGCAGTTCGAGCGTCGTACCCGTGCCCCGATGTTCAATATCCTTGACGAGAAGATGCGTGTGGCCGGCTGCAAGATGGTCATCGACTCGGTCACCGACATCATCGACAAGTTCGGCCTCGACTACTTCAAGGCAACCTCCCGGGAGATCATCGAAGAGACACGCCGGATCTGCATCGACAACGTCAAGATGCTGACGATCCCCGGACGCACCCGCTACGTATCATTCAGGACCGTTCCGTACAAGGGGATTGTGGACGGGGTCTGGCCGCAATCCGCGCACAACTGGCTGCTGCACCTGCACACTGAGGTGCAGATCAACACCGTTGAGGGCAAGCTCCACATCAACTGGGACAAGATCTCACCGGCCAACTTCCATGCGCTGGGTGGCTACCAAGGCATCCTGGAGTCAAACTTGTGGCTTAACGTGATGGACGCCATCGGGCTCGGTCTGAAGCCGAACTCCGGCATGAACCTCGCGGTGACCTACGACATGCCCCAGGGTGCCCTGTTCAACCCTCCGAGCGACAAGTACTCCGCCGGCAACCCTTGGTCCTCAAGCGTGCCGTTGTTCAACGGTTTCTCCAGTGGTCTCGAGACTTCCAAGCGGGCGAGGGGCTTCGTCGAGGAGAGTTGGAACGCAGATCTTTGCTGGACCGGGATCCAAGGGGAGATAACCCTCAAGGACGGATTCAGCTTCGGCTTCTGTCAGATGGACCTGCTCGGCGCTTCCGCCACGCCGGCGCGCCCGTACATGGACGGCGAACCGCTCGGCACGGCCTGGTGGAACCCCTCCTCTGACACCGGCAGCGTGGAGGAGTGGGAGTACGTCCTCCCGGGCATCTACTACCTCTGCAAGAACGTGCTGCCCGGCTACTGCGGCCACGGCAAGTTCCGCGGTGGACTCGGCATGCAGCTGGCCTTCGTGGTGAGCGACGAAGTCAAAGAAGCCATCATCGGCAAGGTCGGCGCAACCACGGGCAACTACTTCACTGGACAGGCGAGCGTGCCCGGTGGCAGCTACCCGGCCCCTACCTCGACGCTCATCGTCTACCGCGGAACCAACGTCCTCGAGCTGATGCGCAACGGCGAGTACCCAGGCGGTATCGAGGAGCTCTACGAGTGGATCGACCAGGGCAAGTTCACGCACAAAGGACGCGAAGTGCACAAGGAAGAGGTCGGCGCCCTGCTCGTGCGACCGGGCGATGTCTACATCGTGGTAGGCAACGCCACCGGTGGTTGGGGCGACCCGTTGCACCGCGCGATCGAGCGAGTCGAGCAGGACGTCAAGGAAAACTTCGTGACGGTCGAGGCAGCGGCCGAGATCTACGGCGTCCCGCTGGGTGACGACGCTTCGGGATCGATTTCGGTCACCGAAGGGGCTGTAGCCAAACGTGCAGAGATCCGCCGGGCTCGTGAAGCCGCATCGGTGCCATTCGAGGAGTTCTGGCGCACTGAGCGCCAGGGCGTCGTCAACGGCGACATGCACGAGTTCGTGGCTGACGCCTATGCCGAGCTCAAGGGCTTCAGCACCGCTTTCAAACAAGACTTCGAGAGCTTCTGGCAGCTCGACGAGGAGACCATTGGAGCCGAGCATGAGTGAGCGTGATTCCCGCGAGGTGCTTCGTGACCTCGAAACCGGGCGAATGAGCTGGGATGAGGTCCGTGAGATCCTGCGTCAGAAGAAGACCCTGAACCGGTTCTCGGAGTACCGTTCCGCGCTTTCGGAGACCACACCGTTCGGCGACCGCGTACTGCTCCGCGTCGGCGAGTACCTGCTCGTCGTCTGCGAGCCCGACGGCTCGCACGCGGTCCGGTGCTTGGAATGCGAGCACGACTTCGGTGATCCCCGGGTGAACTGGAAACTCTCATCCAGGGTCCGTGTGCGCCGCACGCTCGAGGAGTTCCTGGAGATCTACCTTTACGAGGAGGTCTGCCCCGAGCCGGGTATCGCCGAGGTCCGCGAGTACTACTGTCCCGGCTGTTTCACCCTGCTCTGCGTCGAGTGTGTGCCCACCGGCTACCCGCCGATGTTCGAGTTCCTACCGGATCTGGCGTCGGTCTACACCGACATTCTCGGCGACACCGCTCCCACTGACCCGGAGGGCGAGTGGGTCTTCGAAGACCGCTCACTGAGCAAGGTCGAGGCGTGGGCATCGACCACGACCACAGTTGACACGCAAGGAGCGGGACGATGACGGACAACCAGCGACGCAATATCATCCTTGCCACTGACGCAGGTGGCACCATGACCGATGCCTTCGCCGTGGACGAAGACGGGGCGTTCAGCATCGGCAAGGCACTGACCAACAAGGTCGACGAGTCGATCAGCTACGTACAGGGTTATGAGAACTCCGCCGCCAACTGGGACATGTCCCTCGAAGAGCTGCACGACAACTCGATCGCCAACATCTACACCGGCACGTTGTACCTCAACACCCTCTTGGAGCGGAAGGGCCGCACCGTCGGCCTGATCGTCACCAAGGGCCAGGAGAGCATGTACATCCACGAAAGAGGCCACTCGTGGATCGGGCTGGAGTGGGAGGATGTGCTACACCACAAGCTGCACCACCACGTCGGCGGAGACATGTTCCGGCTCCATGCCGGACTCGTGAAAGGTGTGGCGGAGCGCATCGCCAGCGGTGGGTACTTCATGCTCGCCGAGCCCGGCCAGGTGAAGGTCCCGTTGAACGAGGCCGAGACCCGCCGTGCGGTCGTTGAGCTGCTCGACCAGGGCGTCGAGGTCATCGGCGTCGTGCTGCTGTTCTCCTACCTGAACGGGTCGCACGAGAACCGCATTCGTGAGATCGCCAAGGAAGTCATGCAGGAGCGCGGAGTCGACGTACCGGTCATCCTCTCCAGCGAGATCGTGCCAGTGATGAAGGAAGTCCAGCGCATGAAGAGCGTCCTCATGGAGGCCGCAGGCGGACCGCTCGTCCGCGACATGTTGATGAAGGTCGAGGACGTCGCGAACAGCCGCGGCTACGCTGGTGAGCTCACAACCATGGCGAGCTACGGCAGCATCGTCAACATTCGGCACCCACGTATGTACGAGACGATCCTGTCCGGGCCCACGGGCGGCTTGATCGGCGCCAAGACGCTAGGGGAGCTCCTCGGCGAGCGCCACGTGCTCACCGCTGACATCGGCGGGACGAGCTTCGACGTGGGCATGATCCAGGATCACCACATCTCGCTGCGCAAGGAGCCCGACTTCGCCGGGCACCGGCTTGCGCTGCAGATGGTGGCGCTTGACTCGATCGGTGCGGGTGCGGGCAGCGAGGTCCACGTAGACCCGAAGTTCAAGCACATCACGCTGGGCCCACAGTCCGCCGGCTCCGATGTCGGCCGCTGCCTGCGCCACCCAGTCGTGACAGTGTCGGACTGCAACGTCGTGCTCGGCTTCCTCGACCCGGACAACTTCCTAGGCGGCGACGTGAAGCTCGACCGTGACGCGGCAGTGGCCGCCGTGCGCGACGAGATCGCAGAGCCACTCGGGCTCAGCGTCGAGGAGGCTGCGGCCGGTGTGCTCACCGTCCTCAACTCCCACCTCAACCACCACCTGCTGACCATGCTCAAGTCCCGGGGTGCGAACCCGAGCGAGTGGACGATGTTCATGTTCGGCGGAGCCGGTCCCTTGCACATGTACGGCGTGGACGTGCCCTTCGCAAAGGTATACACGTTCCCGTTCGCGGCAGCGTTCTCAGCTTTCGGTGTCGCATGCGCGGAGTACGCGAAGCGCTTCAACCAGGGGTCGTCCTACATCCTGCCGCCGGCTGCCGATGAGGACGCTAAGTCGGCGATGGCCAAAGCGATGTCCGAGACCTACAAGGCATTGGAGAGGCAGGGCAAGAAGGAGCTCTTCGACGAAGGAAAACTCACCCCCAAGAACATCGAGTTCGGGGCGTCGATGCGCTACGTCGGTGTCCTGGAGACCCTTGACGTGACGTTCTCCTTCGGTTCCATCAACGAGGCTGCGGACATTGACCGGGCCATCGGCGAGTTCGAGGAGCAGTACGCCCACATCTACGGCCGCGGAGCTTCTCTGCCGGAGAGCGGGTTCTTCATCAGCGAGCTGTCGGTCGAGGTGGTCGCGGACAAGCCAAAGCCCGTGTTCATCGCTCACGAGCTCGTCGGGGAGACGCCTAGTGAAGAATCGGTCACCGGCGAGCGTTCGGTCTACTTCTCGGGAGAGTGGCTGTCCACGAAGACCTATGACATGGACGCGCTGCAGCCTGGCAACATCGTCCGTGGCCCAGCGATCATCGAACACCCGATGACCACACTCGTCGTACCACCGAAGACGGAGGCCGCCTTCGACGAGTACCGGTTCATCGAGTTCCGCGCGGCGACCGGATGAGGGTGCTGCGGGGCCGCCGCGGCGTCCCCGCAGTCAACCCAGGACTTGACGCAACCAAACGACGGGCCTACCGAAGAGAGGAGTGGCTGACATGACTGCGGTGCTTCCCGAGCCCGACGGCGCCGACATCTCGACGTTCCGCGATCTGCTGGTCGCCCGTGAGTCCTCCTATGGCGATCGTGTGTTCTTAAGGTTCGAGGACGACGAGTTCACCTATTCCGAGCTGATCGAACTCAGCAACCGGATCGCGAACACCCTGCTCGGTCTCGGTCTCCAGCCCGGCGACCGGATCGCGGTGTGGATGCGCAACCGGCCCGAGTACATCGCCGTGTTCTTCGCCGCGATCAAGACAGGTCTGATTGCCGTCACACTCAACCCGCAGGCGCGCGCCGCCGATGGTCGTTATCTGCTGCAGGATGCCAATGCCAAGGCGTTGATCTTCGGCAGCGAGATGGCACAGGCGTACGCAGCAATCGCGCCGCAGCTGTCAGCGCGACCGCACGAGTTCATGGTCGGATCGACGCACGAAGACGTCCAGCTGCGACGCAACCACGGTTGGCGCGGCTTCGACACGTTCTATGCGGCATCCGCAGCCGCGCCACCGGATCCACTGGTCGTTGCGTCCTCGCCGGCGTCCATCATCTACACCAGCGGCACCACCGGGATGCCCAAGGGCGTCGTGCTACCCCAGCACGCCTACGTCAACACGGCACGGTGGTACGGCCAGCACGTCGTGCAAGCGCACGAAAATGATGTGTTCTTCACCTGCCTGCCGCTGCACCACTGCAACGCACAGGTCTTCACGCTCGCCACGGCCCTGATGCGAGGCAGCACGGTGGCGATGGTGGAGAACTTCTCGGCATCCCGCTACTTCGACCAGATCCGCCGGTACGACGCGAGTATCTTCAACTTCATCGGAATGATGCTGGTGGCGCTGCACAAGCAGCCCCCACGCCCCAACGACCTGGACAATCCTGCTCGCTGCGGCTTCGGGATTCCCGTCCCGCCTGACCTGGGCGGGGAGTTCGAGCGCCGCTTCGGCGTGCAGCTGCTCGAGGGCTACGGCGCGACGGAGACCGGATGCGGATTCGTCTTCAACACTGTCACCGAGCGACGACTTGGCTGGGCCGGCCGGGTCCTTCCCTACGCACAGGCGAAGGTCGTTGGCCCCCAGGGTGAACAGGTGCCGGCAGGCACCGTCGGCCAGATCGTGATGCGCCCCGAGCGCCCGGACGTATGGATGCTGGGCTACCACGGCGATCCGGAGGTGACTGCACGGGTGTGGGAGGACGGATGGCTGCGCCTCGACGACTACGGGGTGATCGACCAGGACGGATGGCTGGGGTTCCGGGGGCGAGGGTTGGACTGGGTTCGTCGCCGCGGGGAGAACATCTCGGCCATCGAGATCGAAGACGCTTGTGACCAGCACCCGAGTGTCAGCAAGTCAGCCGTCGTCGCGGTGGCGTCGGAGATGACAGAGGAAGAGGTCAAGCTCTTCGTCGAATGGCGACCCGAGGTGACACCAGACCTCGATGACTTGGTCGCGTGGCTCTCCGATCGATTGGCCGCCTACAAGCTCCCGGTATTTATCCAGTCCGTTCCGGAGCTGCCTCGCACCGCGACGGGCAAGATGGCGAAGTTTCAGCTGGATCGGACCCCCGTCGGGGAGTGGACGTCTCCGACATTGGGCCGAACGCGAGACCAGGACGAGATCCGCCGTGGGTCCAGACACAGTGAGGTGGGACGTTGAACGACTTTGTCGGGCGAGGCGTGCTAGTCGTCGGTGGTGGCGGGATCGGCGCGGAGGTCTGCCGCCAGGTCGCCGCCCAAGGTGGTCGGGTCTTTTTCACTTACAACCGCAATGAGGACGCAGCCAGGGAGCTGGCCGGCTCACTGCCCGAGGGCGCATTCGCCGGACACGCGCAGCTCGACGTGACCGACGAGGCGGCAACCGCGGCTGTCGTGGACCAGTCGGTGCAGGCCCTTGGAAAACTCGACGCCCTGGTGACCACCGTGGGGTATCTGCATCAGCTCACGATGTTCGAGGACGTTGACATGGCTACGGTGCGCAGGACCATCGAGATAGAGCTCTTCGGCGTGATCAACCTGGCAAAGAGCGTCCTGCCCAAGATGCGCGCCAACGGATACGGCCGGATCGTCACGGTGGGGTCCGACAGCGGCAAGGTCGGCTCCAAGGCCGAAGCCGCATCCGCAGGCGCCCGGGGGGGCGTGATCGCCTTCAGCAAGGCATTGGCAAGAGAGACCGCATCCAGCGACATCTGCGTCAACGTCGTGTGTCCTGGACCGACCGAGACGGGCCTGCTGGAGCAGATGCTCGCCGACGAAGGGCTGTCGGGGAAGCTGATGAACGCGATGGTTCGTGCGGTGCCCAAGCGTCGTGCGGCGAGCCCGGCTGAAGTGGCGTCGATGACCTGTTTCCTCGCGTCCGAGCGCGCCAGCTACGTGACAGGCCAGGCGATCAGTGTGAGCGGCGGCCTCACGATGAGCTAAGGCGATCGGCGCCGCTCAGATGTGCCGTCCGCCTGCGACCTCGAGCACCACACCGGTGATGTAGGAGGACAGCTCACTGGCGAGGAAGACCACGGCATTGCCGATGTCCTCCGGCTCGCCGGCCCGGCGCAGCGGAATCTCGGCAAGCTTGCTCTCCCAGATGTCGGGGCGCAAAGCCTCGGTCATTGCTGTCCGGATCAAACCGGGCTGGATCGCGTTGACTCGGATGTTGTGGGGTGCGAGCTCCTTGGCGACCGCCTTTGTGAAGCCGACCAGACCGGCTTTGGCCGCGCTGTAGTTGGCCTGGCCGATCATGCCGACCTTGCCCGAGATGGACGAGATGTTGATGATGGCCCCGCCCGTACCTTGGTCGCGCATCGCCAGCGATGCTGACTTGGTGGCGAGGAAGGCGCCTTTGAGATGGACGTCGATGACTGCTTCGAAGTCGTCCACAGTCATCTTGCGCAAGGTCGCGTCCCGGGTGATGCCTGCATTGTTCACCAGGATGTCGAGCCCACCGAGCTCGGCGACGCACAGTTCCACCGCAGCTTGGACCTCGTCCGGGTTACGGACGTCGACCTTCACCGGCACGGCCGTGCCACCCAGCTTCGCGAGCTCCCTAGCGGTGTCCTGGGCGAGACTCGCGTTCAGGTCGGCGATGACGACGGACGCGCCGTGCTCCATGAGCTTCCGGGCCGTCGCGGCGCCGATGCCTTGAGCCGCGCCGGTGATGATTGCGCGGCGGCCGGATAGCAGTTGCATCGTGATCTCCAGGTGAGTCGTGGTCGCAGGGGCTCGAGCGGGACGGCGTGAAACCGATCCGGTGGTCAGGAAGCGGCGTCGAGCAGGCCCTTGGCGATGATCACCTGCTGGATCTGGCTTGTTCCCTCGTAGATGCGAAACAGCCGCGAGTCGCGGTACAGACGTTCGACAGCCACCCCGCGCATGTATCCCATCCCTCCGTGGATCTGGACGGCTCGGTCGGCGACCCGCGAGAGCATCTCGCTGCAGAAGTACTTGCAGCAGGCGTTGAGGACCCGGTCGCTGCGGCCGTCGTCATAGATACGCGCCGCCTCGAGCACCATGCTGCGACCGGCGAACGCCTCCGTCTTGGAGTCGGCCAGCATGCCCTGCACCAGCTGGTGGTCACCGATCCGCTTACCGAACTGCGAGCGGTTGACGGCGAAGGCGACGCTCTCGTCGACAAGTCGGTCGGCGAGCCCCACACAGATGGCGGCGATGTGCAGCCGGCCCCGTGAAAGTACGCGCATGGCGGCCCTGAAACCTGTACCTTCCTCGCCGACCAGGCTGGACGCCGGCACGGTCACATCGGTGAAGTACACCTCCGCGGACGGCGCGCCGGACTGCCCCATCTTGACGTCGGGTGGGCCCACGACGATGCCGGGTGTGGTCGCGTCGACGAGGAACGCTGAGATACCGCTGGTGTCTCCGCGTGAACCACTCGTACGGGCGAACACCACGAAGAGGTCGGCCACCGGTGCGTTGGTGATGTAGCGCTTGGTGCCGTTGAGGACGAAGGAGTCCCCCTCCCGGCGGGCCGTGGTCTGCAGAGCCGCCGGGTCAGATCCGGCATCAGGCTCGGTCAGCGCGAACGATACGATGATCTCGCCCGAAGCGATCGCGGGAAGGTATTGTTTGCACTGCTCCGGGGACCCCGCCTGCACCAGCAGATGGCCTGCGATGCCGGTGTTGGTGCCGAAGATGGTGCGGAAGGCCGGTGTGGTCCGCCCGATCTCGAAGGCGAGCTGGACCTCCTCGGTCATGGTGAGTCCCAAGCCGCCGTACTCCTGCGGGATGGAGAACCCGAACAGGCCCATGTCGGCGGCTTGACGCCGCAGGTCATCGGGTACGCGGCCGCTCGTCTCGATGTCGTCCTCGCGGGGGATGACTTGTTCGCGGACGAATCGTTGGAGCTGCTTGCGAATGAGGGTGAAGTCCTCGGGGTCCATGGGTCCTCCCGTACAACCGGCGAGCGTCGACGACTACTTGGGAGCACCTTATATCAAATATCAAAGATTTGCCAGGCTTATGGCCGGGTTGGTCGGGCCCGGACGGCAGGAATGGACCGGTGTCAGTCCTCGTTGGGCCAGAAACCCAGCGAGTCGAGCATCTTGACCGCCTCCTCACCTCCGGAACGCAAGTGCAAGGAGATGGCGTCCGCGGCGCGTCGAGGGTCCCCGGTGCGCAATGCCTCGAGGATGGCCTTGTGCTGGCCGATCGCGCGCTCCCCCCAGTCCTCCGTGAACTCATAGAAGCGGGTGGGCATGTTCTTGGCCAGCTGTGCCAGGACCGCCGTCAATCGCCGCGAGCTGCCCGCCTTGTTGATGATCTGGTGGAATCGGAAGTTCAGCTGCTCCTGTGAAGCCGAGTCCTTGCTTGTCTCCATGGCTGCGATGAGGGCGGCCAGCTCGTCCAGTTGGTCACTGGTCAGTATCTCCGCCGCGCGGCCTGCTGCCAGGCCCGACAAGGTTCCGAAGATCACGTACTGGTCCAGGACGTCATCTCGGGTCAGGCGAGCCACGAACGCTCCCCGTCGGGGCAGCGTTTCGATCAGCCCTTCGGCCGCCAGGGTGATGAGAGCTTCGCGGACCGGCAACCGGCTGATGCCCAAGTCATCGGCGACTTGGTCCTGGTCGATGCGGTCACCGGGCTTGAGCCGACCGGCGAAGATCTCCTCGCGTAGGAACGTGGCCGCTTCGTCCTTCAGGTTCGGTCGCACCCGCCACGCGGCGTTGCCCGTCGACTGCGTCGCTTCACTCATCGTTCTACCCTCGCTGTCTCTCGTCCTGCACCGGGTGGCCCGAATCCTGCCACCGCCCAGCGTTCTATGCTACTTTATCAAGTATCACAAGTTGGAGGTTTATTAGATGCCCGCGCCTGAAGTCGAGCGATACCAGAGGTTCACGACTCTCCAGTTCAGTCGTCCCGCCTCGCGAGTGCTCGAGATCGTGCTGTCCAACCCCGGTCGGCTCAATGCCGCTGACGCCGACATGCATCGCGATCTTGCCGACGTATGGCCCGAGATCGATCGTGACCCACAGACCAGGGTTGTGGTCGTTCGCGGGGCGGGCAAAGCGTTCTCAGCCGGTGGTGACCTCGATTTTGTAGAGTCCGTGATAAACGACGTCCAGACCAGGGCCCGGGCGTACCGGGAGGCCCGGGACCTGGTCTACAACGTGATCAACTGCTCCAAGCCGATTATCTCGGCCATGCACGGCGTAGCCGTGGGCGCCGGGCTCGCGGTGGGGCTGCTGGCCGACGTCTCGATCGTGACTCCCGACGTCCGGCTGATCGACGGCCATACCAGGCTGGGGGTGGCCGCCGGTGACCACGCGGCCATCATCTGGCCCCTGTTGGTCGGCATGGCGAAAGCGAAGTACTACCTGCTCACCTGCGAACCCTTGACCGGCGAGGAAGCCGAGCGGCTGGGCCTGGTCTCGCTCTGCGTGCCTGAAGCCGACCTGGTCGAGCGGGCGTACGAAGTGGCGGCCCGGCTCGTGGTCGCGTCGCCCATCGCCCTCGCGCACACGAAGTACGCCTTGAACAACTGGCTTCGCATGGCCGGCCCCTCGTTCGACGCCTCCCTGGCACTGGAGTTCCTCGGGTTCGCGGGGCAGGACGCACCCGAAGGCCTGGCAGCGGTGCGCGGGAAGCGCAGCCCGAACTTCGAGGACGACCCGTCGAGAAGTGCCGGATAGTCGGCACGCGCCACGATCGGAGGGCACCCCATGACGTTGAAACCAAGTTGGCACGGCCGTTACTTCGAGGACTTCGGGGTAGGGGACGTCTACCAGCACCCGTTGGGTCGGACGTTAAGCGAGGCCGACAACACATGGTTCACGCTGCTGACGATGAACACCAACCAGCTGCACTTCAACACCGAGTACGCACAACGCTCACCGGCCGGCCGGCTGGTCGTCAGCTCCGGGTTGACCGTGGCGATCATCCTGGGTCAGAGCGTCACCGACATCAGTCAGACAGCTGTGTTCAACCTCAGCTGGGAGGGGATCACCTTGAGTCACCCGGTGTACGTCGGCGATACCTTGTACGCCGAATCGGTGATCCTGGACAAGCGTGAATCCAAGTCGCGCCCGTACGCCGGAATCGTCACCTGCGCCACCCGCGGGCTCAACCAGGACGGGGACGAGTGCGTGTCGTGGAAGCGGTCAGTGATGGTCTACCGCCGGGACGCACCACACGACAAAGGCTATTTCCCGCAGGCCAAGGCCGGACCTCTCGATGCCGCCGACTGGCCGATCGAGGACGGCTCGTGATGCCCCTGGAGGACGTGCGGATCCTCGCCGTCGAGCAGTACGGCGCCGGGCCCTTCGGGTCCGTGCACCTCGCCGACCTCGGTGCCGAGGTGATCAAGATCGAGGATCCGTCCGTCGGCGGCGACGTCGGTCGGTACGTGCCGCCGCACGCGGAGGACGGCGACTCGCTGTTCTTCGAGACGTTCAACCGCAACAAACGCAGCATCGCGCTGGATCTGCGCACCCGTGCCGGACGCGACGTCTTCGAGGACCTGGTGCGCGTCAGCGATGCGGTGTACTCGAACCTCCGCGGTGACGTACCGGCGAAGATCGGCATCACGTACGCAGACCTCAAACACCTCAACCCTGCCATCGTGTGTTGCTCGCTGAGCGGCTTCGGCATGACCGGACCTCGATCGATGCAACCCGGCTACGACTACATGCTTCAAGGTCTGTCCGGCTGGATGTCGTTGACCGGCGAGCCGGGCGGCCCACCGGCGAAGTCCGGTCCGTCGCTGGTCGACTGGTCTGGCGGCTTCGTAGCGGCCTTGTCGCTGCTGGCCGGACTGCACGCCGCCCGGCGAGACGGGGTCGGGACCGACTGTGATGTCAGCTTGTACGACACTGCGATCGGCATGCTCGGCTACCTGTCTACGTGGCACCTGAACACGGGCTACATCCCGGCGCGCACCAAGCACTCCGCCCACCCTTCCATGGTTCCCTTCCAGGCGTTCCGTGCTGCTGACGACTGGCTCGTGGTGGCCTGCCCGAAGGAGAAGTTCTGGCAGCGACTGGCGCACGTGATCGGTCACCCCGAGCTCGCAGACGACCCGCGCTTCTCGACGTTCAAGGCGCGTCACCAGAACGCCGAAGCTCTGGTAGCCCTGCTTGACGAGGTCTTCCTCCAGCGGACGGTCGCGGAGTGGGTAGTCGTACTCGGCGATGCGTCGGTGCCGTGCGCACCCGTCCAGGACGTCCCGTCGGCGTTGGCCGATGAGCACACAGCTGCCCGCGGTCTCATCGTCTCTGCCGACCACCCGCGCTTCGGCAACGTGCGCATGGTGGCCTCGCCGGTCCGGGTCGGTGAAGGCAGGACCGAGTACCGCCGGGCACCTCGGCTCGGTGAGGACCAGGACTACGTTCTGCGTGAGCTGCTGAACTACCCACCTTCGAAGGTGCAGCGAGCCGTCGACGGCGCTGCGTTCGGTGCGTCCGCGACGAGCGACGACTCAGCGAGCGCTCGATGAGCGCGGGTGCCACGCTGGCCGGCTGGGCGTCACGTCTGACGCTGGCTGATGTACCGCCAGACGTGCAGGCGCAGGCCTGCGCTCACCTTGTGGACGGGTTGGGCACGGCTGTGGCTGCCGCCACCACCGGCGCTGCCGCACCCGCGGTCGACGTGGCAACGGGCCTAGGAGGACCGCCCGAGGCCACCATCATTGGTACCGCTCATCGCGGATCGGCGTTTGCCGCGGCCATGGCTAACGGCACTCTCGTGCATGCGCTGGACTTCGACGACACCCATGCTGCCGGCTTGGTCCACGCCACTGCGATCGTGCTACCGGTCGCGTTCGCGGTGGGCGAAGAGCGCGGATCCAGTGGAACAGAGGTCCTTGCTGCGGCGATCGCCGGCTACGAGCTGGTCTGCCGACTCGCAGCCGCCGCTCCGCAAAGCTTCCACGCGCGTGGTGCCCATCCGACGTCGGTGTGCGGAGCGGTCGCGGCAGCGCTGGTCGCCGGCAAACTGAGCGGCCTGAGCCAGCAACAGATGGAGGACGCGATCGGGATCGCCGTGAGTCAGGCCAGCGGCGTGATGGAGTTCTTGCACACCGGTGGATCGACCAAACAGTTCCACGCCGGTTGGGCTGCGGGGTCTGGGATCATCGCGGCCCGTCTCGCTGCGGCGGGACTGGCTGGACCGCGTGCCGGCCTAGAAGGGGAGTTCGGCCTGTATCGCGTGTTCGCCGACCGGACACCGGACCTGGCAGTCTTGACCGACGACCTCGGCGGCGCTTGGCAGCTCGACGAGATCACCATCAAGCCCTACCCGTCGTGCCAGCTGATGCATGCCAGTCTCGACGCCGCCAAGGACCTGCGGGCCACCGTTGGTGACATCGCCGGTCTGCGTGACGTCGTGGCCGCAGTACCGTCCACTGCCGCGTTCATCGTCTGCGAGCCGCGGGTTCAGAAGGTGAAGCCCAGCTCGCCCTACGACGCCAAGTTCAGCCTCCCGTGGAGCGTCGCCGCGATGCTCGTGGACGGGGTGGTGGGTCTGTCTACCTACGCGACTGACCAGCTGGACCGCCCCGAGCTCACGGCCTTGGCTGCCCGGATAACCCACGAGATCGTGCCGTACGACGGTCCCGACGCCGAAGCGCCGGGTCGGCTCCGGGCCCGCACGCACGACGGGCGCCACATCGAGGCGCTCGTCGCCCGCAGCAGCGGCAGCCCGGGCAACCCACTCGGAGCCGACGGGCTGCGCGACAAGCTGCGGGGCAACCTCGGGAGCGAGTCCGCCGCTGACTCGATGATCGCGGCTGTCAACGATCTCGCGTCTGCGCCGGACGTCGGCTCGGTCATGCGGCTGGTCAGCACCTACTCGGGGGTGCGCCGTGGCTGACGGCGTCGCTGTGGTCGGCGTCGCCGAGAGTGATCTCGGAATCACTGACCAGACGATCCTGGGCCTGCAGGCACAGGCGATCTCCCGGGCACTCGCCGATGCGGGCCTGTCCCTGTCCGACGTGGACGGCCTCGCCACCAACGGAGCTGCTCGTTTCTCGACCGCGCAGGTCGCCGAGTATGTCGGACTGCGTCCGACGTGGACCGACTCCACTGCGGCCGGCGGCTCGTCGTACGAGATCTTCCTCGGCCACGCCGTAGATGCGATCAACGCCGGTCGTTGCAAGGTCGTGGTGATCTCCTACGGCAGCAACCAGCGATCCGCGAGGTCGCGCTCGCTCGCTGGTGTGGCCGAGGCGCATCTACCGGACCAGCAGTTCGAGGCGCCGTACGGACCGCTGTACCCCATCTCCTTGTACGCCATGGCGGCTCAGCGCTATCTGCACGAGTACGGCGCCACGTCGCAACAGCTGGCCGAGGTGGCCGTCGCCGCTCGCGCATGGGCGTTGCTTAATCCCAAGGCCTTCCGCTACGACGCGGGTCCGCTGGACGTCGACGACGTGCTGTCCTCGACGATGGTCAGTTCCCCACTGCACGTGCTCGACTGTTGTCTGGTCACCGACGGCGGCGGCGCCATCGTTGTCACCTCGCTCGAGCGCGCCCGCGAACTCCGCGACGACCCGGTCGTCGTCCGTGGCTGGGGTGAGTGCACCACGTCGTCTTCGATGGCTCAGGTGCCCGATCTGCTCGTCCCCGGTGCTGCGGTCTCCGGACAGCGAGCGTTGACCGATGCCGGACTGAGCGTCGACGACATCGATGTCGTGGAGATCTACGACTCGTTCTCCATCAACGTCCTGCTGTCCTTGGAGGCGCTTGGGTTCTGTGGTCGTGGGCAGGCGGCGTCGTTCGTGCAAGGGGGTCGGATCCGGCCCGGTGGCGGCCTGGCATTGAACACCTCAGGGGGAGGCTTGTCCTACTGCCATCCCGGGATGTTCGGCCTGCTACTTCTCGTGGAAGCCGTACGACAGCTTCGCGGTGAGTGCGCCGAACGGCAGGTGCCCGGTGCATGCACGGCACTTGTCCACGCCACCGGCGGAGCCCTGTCGACCCACGCAACCGTGGTCCTGGGGGTGGACCGGTGAGCAACGATCCAGCGCCCGAACGGCCATTGGCTCCGGCTGACTGCGACACCCGCGGCTGGTGGGATGCCACCAGACGCCATGAGCTGGTCGTGCAACGCTGCGACTCTTGCGGACATGCTCAGCACTACCCTCGGGCGATCTGTACGACGTGTGGCGGCTCGGAGCTTTCCTTCCAGCTCACGCAGGGACGCGGTGAGGTCGAGACCTTCACCGTCGTCCACCGCGCCCCGAACCCCGCCTTCACGGCTCCGTACACGGTGGCACTCGTCCGGCTTCTAGAAGGGCCTGTGCTCATGACGAACATCGTCGGCTGCGCGGTCGACGACGTCCGGATCGGCCTGAAGGTGTCCGTGCAATGGGAACCACACCCGGATGGCAGAAACATCCCCGTCTTCACACCGGAAGGAGGTCAGCATGGATTTCCGGCTGACCGATGAGCAGCAGGCATTCCGCGACACGCTGCGGCGTTTCGTCGACCGCGAGATCATCCCCGTGGCATCTGAGTGGGAGCGGACCGGCCGCTACCCCGCCGAGATCGTCGAGCAGATGAAGGAGATGGGCCTGTTCGGGCTCACCGTGCCCGCAGAGTATGGCGGCCTCGGCGTCGACATGGTGTCGTTCTCCTTGGTCTTCGAGGAGATCTCGCGTGGGTGGATGGGAGTGGCCGGGATCATCGGCAGCCACTCGGTGTCCTGCCTGATGATCGCCAACCATGGCACCGAGGCGCAGAAGAAGGAGTTCCTGCCGAGGCTTGCCACCGGAGAGATCCGGACCGGCCTCGGTCTAACCGAGTCCGGCGCGGGGACAGACCTCCAGGGCATCGCCACGACCGCACGTCTCGACGGTGACCACTACGTGGTCCGAGGTGCGAAGATGTGGATCACCAACGCCAGGTACGCGAACCCGTTGCCGGTCCTGGTAAAGACTGACCCGAAAGCGGAGCCACGGCACCGTGGCATGAGCATCCTGCTCATTGACACCGACTCGCCAGGTTTCACCGTCAGCAAGGACATCGGCAAACTCGGGTACAAGGGGACCGAGTCCTGCGAGATCGTGCTGGACGACGTCCGGGTGCCGGCTGATCGGCTGCTGGGTGGGGTCGAGGGCCGCGGGATGCAGCAGGCCCTGTCGGCGCTCGAGTGCGGCCGAATCAACATCGCCTCCCGGGCCGTCGGTGTCGCCCAAGCGGCGTACGACGCGGCGCTGGACTACTCGCGACAGCGAACAGCCTTCGGGCACCCGATCAGCGACTTCCAGGCGATCCAGATCAAGATCGCCGACATGGCCACCGAGCTGCAGGCAGCACGGCTCCTAGTCTATTGGGCAGCCTCGCTCGCCGACGAAGGCGGCCGTGGGGACATGGAGTCTGGGATGGCCAAGCTCTTCGCTTCCGAGGTCGCGCTCAAAGCCGCCATGGAGGCGATGCGCGTCCACGGCGGCTACGGCTACTCGACCGAGTTCATCGTGGAGCGGTTGTATCGTGACGCCCCGCTAATGTGCATCGGCGAGGGCACCAACGACATCATGCGCATGGTCATCGCCAAACAACTCATCGCCGGCACCCGGACGATTGGTTGAGGCGCTGTGGCACAGAACTCACTCGTCGGCCGCACAGAAGACGCCGTTGTGGGATCGCGAGGCCAGAGACGCCGAACTGCCTCATCGTGGCGATGAGCTTCTCGGGGTAGATCTTCACGTCCTGGCACCTTCCATCCCCTCCAGCGCGGAGAGCCTGTTGCGTCATCAGATTGCCCCCTGTGTCAGATGAACGCGACCGCGACCGTCTCGGCGACGCACACCGGTTTGTCAGAGCCTTCGCGCTCAATCGTGATGCGCGAGATGAGTTGGGTTGACTCGCCCTTGGTCTCGGCGCTGAGGATTTTCACGCCAGCCCGGACCCTGGAGCCGACTGGAACCGGTGACGGGAACCGCACCTTGTTGGCGCCGTAGTTGACGATCATCTTGAGTCTGTCGATGCGGTACACCTGCCTCACGAGCGTGGGGATGAGGGACAACGTCAGGTACCCATGCGCGATGGTCCCGCCGAACGGGCTTTCCTCCATCGCGCGGGAGATGTCCACATGGATCCACTGGTGGTCTCCCGTTGCCTCGGCGAATTGGTTGACCCGCTCCTGCGTGACCTCGACCCAGTCGCTGTAGCCAAGGTGCTCCCCGACCGCGATCTTGAGTTCATCGATCCCGTTGATGATGCGCATGCTGCCCCTTCGAACTTCATGTCCTATCGGCGTTGGCAGGGAACCGTTACCGGCTCGGCGCGCCCTCATGCTACTCAGCAGATCTTCCTCCGCAGCCACCCAGAACACTAGTGTAAGAGCCGGGTAACCGGCAGCCTCCTGCTGCTCGCCCGTCGACCCACTCGTCCACCATCTTGCTGCAGTTGTCCCTACATCGGGCCTGTGTATGAGGCCGGTGCGCGGGGCGTGTCTCGGCGAGACCCCAGAGTCCGTCGGCTGGCGCAAACCCTCGTTCACTTTGCAGATCCGCGAGTCTCTATGCGTTCCGGAACGCCCGCCCATCGGAGTCGGACGTCTGGACACGAGTCCGGCTCTTGACGCCGCAGCGGCCTTTGTCTCAGTTCTTGTCTCATTCGTCGTCGTCCGGCTGGGTTCGACGACCGCTGCGGGCGGGCTGGTTGAGTACGAAGCGGACGCCGACGACCGTGCCTNNTCGCAGAACTCGAAAGCGTGTAGAGGGGTAACTCTCTCGTGGGTTCAAATCCCACCGCCACCGCTCTGACCTGCGACGATGCCCGTTTCCCGATCCATTGGGGGGCGGGCATCGTTTGGCTCTAGTCTCAGTTCTCGTCTCAGTTCCGTCCCCGGTCGGCGCCTCCGGTCGTCCATCACCGTTCGCCGTCGTCCGCTGAAGTCCAGAACAGCGGCGAGACCGGCGAGGAGCACGCTTGCCGATCTGTGCTCCTTCACGTACGTGACCGTGCGGGCGACGTAGGTGCAGGTGCGGGACGCCCAAGCACCAGGCCGGTGCGCTGAGCCGGTGTTGGCTTGCCGCGACGCTGGATCTGACCGGCGCCCCAGCGGCGGAAGTCGCTGGCTGTGACCTGGGAACAGGTCTGCCGCGGAGTCCCAATCCTGCCGTCTCGGTCCCACGCGACAATCACTGTCTTGTCGACCGCGGATGACCAACGCGAGCAGCGTCAATTCGCCCTGATGTGTGACTGCGTCTCTGGGCTGAGAAGCGGAACCCTCCACCTCGGCATCGCCGTCGCCACCCTTGAGGCCCTCCTCGGCGCGACAACGCAGAAGCAGGAAAGGACCGTTTCATCGATACCTGGAGCGTCCTGGAGATCGCCTACGCGGTGGCACAGGGCCGACTGCAACCCATCCCGACCGCACTCACCGACCCCGACATCGCCGACGCCCTCAACGACCTCGACGCGCTCATCGGCGAAGTGGCTGATCACAGGAACTGACATGCCGCTGGGCGCCACTCCTTCCGGGCATCGCTCTCGGGGGAGAGCCGACCGCTGACTCGCCGTGGGGGAGCGCGCTACTAAGGGGACTTCGACTGACCCGGAGGGTGGTGATGCCCCAGTGGGGGTGCGGGGTTGGCCGAACGGTGGCGAGGCATGCGCCGCTGGGACGGAGTCTTCGGGTGGGCGCGACCGAGAGGCCGGCTCGGGCTGCGATGCAGTCGGTGAGGTCGATTCCGCGCCGGCTGGGTCGTCCGAGCAGCCGCCGCCAGTTCGACTCCTGAACGGCGGACCCCAGCAGCGGCCGGCCGCCGGTGTGCCTTATGACGATCCGCCTGCGGAATGCC
>PKWT01000326.1 GCA_003132125.1 Micrococcales bacterium
TGTGCCAGGTCCACGTGCGGGTAGGAGATCTCCTGCTGGTGGTTCTTGCGCAGTGCGTAGTTGATGTGTGAGTTGGCGCCCATCGGGCCAGGACGGTAGAGCGCACCGACCGCAGAGATGTCCTCGAAGTTGTCGGGCTTCATCAGCCGCAGCAACGCGCGCATCGGCCCGCCGTCGAACTGGAAGACGCCGAGCGTGTCACCCCGGCCGAGCAGCTCGTAGGTGGCCGGATCGTCCAGCGTCTTGCTCAGCTCGTCGAGATCGACCTCGTCGCCGCGGTTGTTGCGGATGTTGATCAGCGCATCGTCCAGGATGGTCAGGTTGCGCAGGCCGAGGAAGTCCATCTTGACCAGCCCCAGCGTCTCGCAGCTGGGGTAGTCGAACTGGGTGATGATCTGACCGTCCTGCTCGCGGCGCATGATCGGGATCAGGTCGATGAGCGGCTCGCTGGACATGATCACGCCGGCCGCGTGCACCCCCCACTGACGCTTCAGCCCCTCGAGACCCAGCGCCGTCTTGACGACCTCCTGGGCCTGTGGGTCCTCGTCGTGGACCTGGCGGAACTGCGCGGCCTCGGCGTAACGCTTGTGCTTGGGGTCGAAGATCCCCGACAGCGGCACGTCCTTGCCCATGATCGCCGGCGGCATCGCCTTGGTGAGCTTCTCACCCATCGAGTATGGGAAGCCCATGACACGTGAGGCGTCCTTGACCGCCTGCTTGGCCTTGATGGTGCCGTAGGTCACGATCTGGGCGACACGCTCCTCGCCATACTTCTCGGTGACGTAGTGGATCACCTCACCGCGGCGTCGCTCATCGAAGTCGATGTCGAAGTCGGGCATCGAGGCGCGCTCGGGGTTGAGGAATCGCTCGAAGATCAGGCCGTGCTTGAGCGGGTCGAGGTCGGTGATCTCCATGACGTAGGCGCACATGGAGCCCGCACCAGACCCGCGACCGGGGCCAACCCGGATGCCGTTCTTCTTGGCCCAGCCGATGAAGTCGGCGACGACGAGGAAGTAGCCCGGGTAACCCTTGGAGACGATGACCTCGGTCTCGTATGCCGCCTGCGCACGCACCGCGTCCGGAACCCCGGCCGGGTAGCGCACGTGGAGCCCCCGCTCCACCTCTTTGATGAACCAGGAGGTCTCGTCCTCGCCCTCGGGACACGGGAAGCGAGGCATGTAGGCGCCTTCGCCCTCGGTGAAGCCGACCTCACACCGCTCGGCGATCAGCAGCGTGTTGTCGCAGGCCTCAGGCAGCTCGCGCCACAGATGACGCATCTGCTCGGGGCTCTTGAGGTAGAACTCGTCAGAGTCGAACTTGAAGCGGTTGGGGTCCATCAGGGTCGAGCCGGACTGCACGCACAACAGCGCGGCGTGGGACTTGGCGTCCTCGGCCTTGGTGTAGTGCAGGTCGTTGGTCGCGAGCAGCGGCAGGCCCAGATCCTTGGACAGCCGCAGCAGATCCTTCATGGTCTGGCGCTCGACGTCGATGCCGTGGTCCATGACCTCGCAGTAGAAGTTCTCAGCGCCGAAGATGTCGCGGAACTCGGCGGCAGCCTCGACCGCCTGGCGGTACTGGCCCTGCCGCAGCCGGGTCTGGATCTCACCACCCGCACATCCGGTCGTGCCGATGAGGCCCTGGCCGTAGGTCGCCAGCAGCTCACGGTCGATCCGTGGCTTGAAGTAGTAGCCCTCCATCGAAGCCAGCGAGCTCATCCGGAAGAGGTTGTGCATGCCCTCGGTGGTGCGCGCCAGCAACGTCATGTGCGTGTAGGCACCCGAGCCGGACACGTCGTCACGACCGCCGTCACCGAACTTGACCCGGGTCTTGTCGGTGCGGTGCGTACCCGGGGTGAGGTACGCCTCGACGCCGATGATCGGCTTGACGCCGTACTTCTTGGCCTTGGACCAGAACTCGTAGGCCCCGAAGACGTAACCGTGGTCCGTCGTGGCCAGGGCCGGCATACCCATCTGAGCCGCGCTCTCGAACAGCTCGTCGATGCGGGCGGCGCCATCGAGCATGGAGTACTCGGTGTGCACGTGCAGGTGGACGAAGCTCTTGTCGGAGGCTGGCTGGGATGACATCGGAACAGAGTCTAGGCCGGAAGAACGACAGTTCCTGTATGCCGCTCCGTCACCGCAAGTGCCGTGTTGGGCGAGGTCTGATTCACTGCGGTCATGCAACTCAGCAGGGCGGCCGGCCGGGTGTTCGAACTCGTCTCCACGCACCCTTCGCGTCCGCTGCTGATCGCCCTCGATGGGCCGAGCGCGGCCGGGACCAGCACTCTGGCTCTGGCCGTGGGACTGCGCTTGTCCGCGAGCGTGGTCGCAGGTGACGACTTCTACCGCGATATGCCCGAGGAGCAGCGATGGACTCTCACCGCGACTCAAGGAGTGGCGGAGTACTTCGACTGGCAGCGGCTTCGGCACGAGGTCCTGGAACCCCTGCGCGCTGGTCGAGCGGCGCGATACCGGCCGTTCAGCTGGCGTCCCGAAGGCGGTCTGGATGACCGGGTCGTGACCGTGGACCCGGCGCCCATCGTTGTGCTGGAGGGTGCCCGTTTCGGTCCGTGAAGTCGCAGAGATGGTCGCAAAATCACGGCTGAAGCAGCGTTCTTTGCGATTTCACGCGCGATTCGGACCGCGGCTAGCTGCTGATGCGATCCAGAGCGGTCTGCAGATCCTTGGGGTAAGGGCTGCGGAAGTCGACGCGTTCGCCGGTGCCGGGGTGTACGAACCCGAGGCCGACTGCGTGCAACCACTGACGTTCGAGGCCGAGCTTCTTGGCCATCACCGGGTCCGCACCATAGGTCAGGTCACCGACGCAGGGATGGCGCAGCGCCGAGAAATGAACCCGGATCTGGTGGGTGCGCCCGGTCTCGAGATGGACCTCCACGAGGGAGGCCGACCTGAACGCCTCGATGACCTCGTAGTGGGTGATGCTCGCCTTGCCGGTGCCGATCACGGCGAACTTGTAGTCGTGGTTGGGATGACGGCCGATCGGGGCGTCGATGGTGCCCTGAACCGGATCGGGCAGGCCCTGGACGAGCGCGTGATAGGTCTTGTCGACCGTACGTTCCTTGAAAGCTCGTTTCAGGGCGGTGTAGGCATGCTCGCTCTTGGCAACCACCATCAGGCCACTGGTGCCCACATCGAGGCGGTGCACCACGCCACGGCGCTCCTCGGCACCCGATGTCGAGATGCGATATCCGGCTGCAGCCAGTCCGCCGATCACCGTGGGGCCGGTCCAGCCGACGCTGGGATGGGCAGCCACACCAACAGGCTTGTCCACGACCACCAGGTCGTCGTCGTCGTGGATGATCGCCATCCCCGGAATGGGATCAGCAACCACGGCCAGCCCGGGCGTGGATCGCGGGTCGGGCAGCTCAACCTCGAGCCAGGCACCCCCATGCACACGGTCCGACTTGCCCACGAGACGCTGGTCGATGGTCACAGAACCAGCCGTGGCCAGGTCCGCAGCCTTGGTGCGGGAGAGGCCGAAAAGGCGCGCAAGAGCCGCGTCGACACGTTCTCCTTCGAGGCCGTCCGGAACTGGCAAGGCACGGAGATCAGCCATCGTGGGCTGCTCCTGCCGAGTGTTGAGGTGGCTCCGGTTCGGGAGACTGCGGCTCGGAGGCCACGTGCTTGGGGATGTGTTCAACCACGCGGGTTCCGTCGACGTTGATGCCACGAAAGGCCAGCAGTGCGATGAGAGCGGCGGCGGTGACGATCGCCGAGTCACCAATGTTGAAGATCGGGAAGTTCGGCAGCTGAAGGAAGTCCACCACGTGCCCACGACCGGGTCCGGGAGCCCGGAACATGCGGTCGGTCAGGTTGCCCAACGAGCCGCCGAGCAGGAGTCCCAGCGCGAACGCCCAACCCCGGCTGCCCAGGCGTCGTGCGGTGAACACGATGAACACGACAACGGAACAGGCGATAACGGTCAGGATCCACGTTGATCCTGTGAGGATCGAAAAGGCTGCGCCGGCGTTGCGGGTCAGGTTGAGCTGTAGAACCGTTCCGAGCAGCTCGCGCGGCTGATCGGGCTGGAGGTTCGCGGTGACCCACGCCTTGGTCCATTGGTCGCCGAGATACACCAGCACGGCCGACGTGACCAGCATGACTATCAGTAGTCGTCTGGGTGTCGATCGTGTCGTGGTGGACTCGTTCGGGGATGGTGAAGAAATCAGCGGCGCTCCTGCTTGGACTTGCATGGCACGCATAGCGTCGCACGTGGGAAGACCAGAAGACGATTCTTGCCGATCGGGTTGCCGCAGTTTTCGCAGACTCCGTAGCTGCCGTCCACGATCCGCCCGAGCGCATGCTCGCTCTGCTCGGACACCTCGCGGGCGTTGTTGACCAACGAGATCTCCTGCTCGCGCTCGAAGGTCTTGGTGCCGGCGTCCGCCTGGTCGTCGCCCGCCCCGTCGCCGGCGTCACGCATCAACCCGGCCAGGTCGTACTCAGCCGCCGAGATCTCGGCGCGAAGCCTGGCGAGGTCAGCCTCCAGTGCGGCACGGACCACTGCGAGCTCCTTGGCCGTCCACGGCTTCTCGTTCTTGCCTACTCGAAGACGTTTCGCCGGGGAGGTTGCGGTGGTTGCAGCGATCTTGGGTGCCCGCAGTGGCGCAGCGGTAGCCGGCACCTTGGTCGCCGCGGCCTTCGTCGTGTTCCGGGCAGTCACTCGCGACGCAGGCGCAGAAGCTGACTTGGCTGTGCTCTTCGTGGCAGTGGCCTTGGTCACGGCGCCCTTCTTGGCGGTGCTCTTGGTCGCGGTGGCTTTGGTGCCAGAGGGCTTGGCCGCGGTGGTCTTCGCCGCGGTCCTCTTCGTTGCAGTAGCCCGAACTGGGGCAACCTTCCTGGCGGCAACGGTCGCCCTTGCCGCCGTCGCCCGGACGGCCCTGACCACCCTTGCAGCCGTGGTCTTGGCCGGTGGCGCCTTGGCGGTGCCCTTCGAGGACGGAGCGGTCTTGAGCGCCGGCCCGCCATTCTTCGCTGACATCGCCTTCTTCACAGCCATTCTTGGCCCCTTCAAAGTGGCAGTGGATCGTCCGCGCGAACGCGGCTAGGTGGCGTGAGGATATGGCCATCCCGGCTGAGACTCAATGGAGAAACGCCGCCGAGGGCCCGGTTAGTCCCCGCAGCGGTCCCCCAGAGGGCCATCGGCACCCCCCAAGGTCACGCAAAGCGGGGCGTCAACCATGAAGGTCGACACCCCGCTTTGTCCGCAAGCAGTGTTTCTCAGGTCAGGCGCGGTGGCCTTCCCTGTCGTCGTGCTGCTGGCCGCCATCGTTCTGGCCGCGGTCGTTCTGACCCTTGTTGTCTTCTTCGCCAGCTGTCTCGTCCACGCCCGTGTGCTCCAGCTCGAGCAGCTGGGTCTCAAGATAGGACTTCAGCCGGGCGCGATAGTCACGCTCAAAGATGCGTAGCTCGTCGATCTTCTTCTGAAGCAGGTCACGCTCGCGACTCAGCTCCGCAAGCACCGCCGTCTTCTTCTGCTGAGCCTCGGCGACCATCCCGGTGGAGCGCTCACGCGCCTCCGTGATCATCTGCTCGTGCCTGGCACTGGCCTCGGCGATGAGCGCATTGTGTTTCGCCTGGCCGGCGGTCAGGAGCTCATCGTGCTTGGCCTGACCGGAAGACACCAGCTCCTGCTGCTTCACCTCGGACTCACCAATCACCCGGTCGTGGTGAGCCTGTCCCTCGCTGATGAGTCGTTCGCGAGTGCTCTCGCCCTCGGCCACGTACTCTTCGTGCAGCTTCTGCGCCAGCGCCAGGACACCTGCCGCAGCTTTGTGACCATCCTCTGTGGCAGCAGCCGGGGCTGAAGCGGCAAACGAGGTCTTGGCCGCCTTGTCCGCGGCTTCCTTGGCTGCCCCGGCCGTCTTGACCCGCTCAGAAGCCTGAGCCTCGGCCGTCTCGGCATCCGCCTTGGCCTTGGCGATGCGGGCGGCGGCGTCCTTCTCCGCCTGCTCGACAGAAGCCTTGACAGCAGCGATCTTGTCCTGGGCTTCGCGCTCGGCGACGGCTGCGGCTTCGCGCTGGGCGTCGCTCGCCTTCTTGGCCGCGGCAGCCTCGGCCGCCACCTCAGCGGCATTGTCCCTCTTCGCGTCCTGGGACGGAGCTTCGTAGCGTGGGCTGCTGACGACCGCAGCAGGGCTGACCGCAGCGGGGATGACCGCAGCACTCGCGCCTACGGTCGCGCCTTTGCTCTCCAGGCATGTCTTGAGCTGCGTGCGCAGGTCGTCGTTGTCAGTGCTGAGACGACGAAGCTCGACGACAATCTCGTCCAAGAAGTCGTCGACCTCTTGCTCGTCGTAGCCACGACGGAACTGTGTCGCAGTGAAATTCTTGTTGAGGACATCCTCGGGCATGAACGCCATGTAGTCACCTCTGTCGAGCGGTCACGGGCCGCTCCACTCTAGCGGAACCCAGTCGGGTCAGCAGCGAGGGTAAGGATCTGCTGGTAGTTAAGTGGTCAGAGTGACTCTAGGAGACTCGACGTCAAAGAAACAGCCAACTCAGGAACTTGGGGTCACAGACTCCGCAAGAGGCTCGTCGTCATGGACACCGCCAGGATCAACACGAGGAATCCCATGTCCAGGCGAACCGACCCCAACGACAGCGGCGGGATCAGCCTTCGCAGGAACTTCAGCGGCGGGTCGGTGACGGTATAGACCGCTTCGGCGAAGAACAAGAGGGGCCCGCGGGGTTGCCACTCACGGGCGAGCGCCTGGATCCAGTCCAGGACGAGGCGACAGATGAGGGCAGCAAAGAACAGGT
This sequence comes from Micrococcales bacterium, assembly GCA_003132125.1. GTDB lineage: Bacteria > Actinomycetota > Actinomycetes > Actinomycetales > Dermatophilaceae > UBA4719. Next base: position 6,783 of record PKWT01000326.1, read on the forward strand.
TGAGGACGAACAACAGAGCACCGATGATCACGACGCCCAGCATGCCTTCTCTTGCTGTGCGTCGGTCAACCAGGTAGGGACGGAGTCCCGATCAGCTCTGGTTGAAGAAACCGCGGGTGGCAGTCTTGGGAGCCTCAACCTCGCTGGCCATCACCTCGACGTGAGCCGGCGACAACAGGAACACCTTGCTGGTGACGCGCTCGATGGAGCCATGCAGACCAAACACCAGGCCAGCGCCAAAGTCCACGAGGCGCTTGGCGTCCGCGTCATCCAGGTCGGTGAGGTTCATGATCACCGGGGTGCCGTCCCGGAAGTTCTCGCCGATGTTCTTGGCTTCGTTGTAGGTGCGAGGGTGAATCGTCGCGATGCGGTTCAACGCTCCAACCTCGACATCACGGACGACACGAGCCACAGGGGTGCGGTGCGGCAGATTCGTCACGGCCGCTCGTTCGTCGCGAGCGGGAGTCTCATGCCCAGACGGCTCGTCGAAGTCGTCGTACGTGTCATAACGTTCGTCCTCCTCGGCCAGTCCGAGGTACACCATGGTCTTGCGCAGTGCCCCAGCCATCGCGAGCTCCTTAACGACGTTCTGCATGTCTTCGAGTTGTGAATGTCATCCGACGAGAGTGTTCGGCTCAAAACTACCCAACGGGTGGGCGGGAACCGAGGATTGCGCTGCCGACACGCAGGTGTGTCGCACCGTGAGCGACGGCGGCCTCCAGATCGGCGCTCATTCCGGCTGAGACCCAGGTGGCCTCCGGATGTTCGGCACGGACGACCCGCGCCACACGGTCCAGCTGCGCGAACGCTTCACCGGGATCGACCCCGAGGGGCGCCACCGCCATCAGCCCTCTAAGCCTCAGATGTCGTGCAGCAGCAATGCTGTTCGCGAGCTCGGCAACGCCGTCAAGCGGTATGCCGCCACGGCCCGCCACAGTCAGGCCTGCGCCAAGACTCACCTGGACCAGCGCGCCGATGTCACGCCCCGCAGCCCCGGCAGCGCGGTCGAGGGCGATCACCAGCTTTTCCCGGTCGATGGAATGAACGGTGTCGACATAGGTGGCCAGTGAATGGGTCTTGTTGGACTGCAACTGACCGATGAAGTGCACCTGAAGACGCTGACGTACATCGTGGGGTAGAGCGGCAATCTTGGCCGATGCCTCTTGGTCGCGGTTCTCCCCGATGTCTGTCACACCAAGCTCGTACAGCACTTCGATGTCTGAGCCCGGGAAGTTCTTCGTGACCGCGATCAGCTGAACGTCTCCGCGCAAACGGCCTGCCGCCCTGCAGGCCGAAGCAATGCGCTCCTCGACCCGCGCGAGGCCGGCGGACACCTCGTCACGACGTGCAGTGGAGTTCTGGCCGATCGTCATACGTGTCCTCTGGTCTGGTGTTCGTCTTCAGTGTGAGCATCGAGCTCCTGATGAGGATCGAGCAACCGCACGACCCCGGCGCAACGACCCGTACGATGCCTTCGGCGATAGGAGAACAGCTCTTCCGACTCGCGGCTGCAGCCTGCGATCCATTGCACCGCAACGGATCTGGCCCGCAACTGTTCGACCACACCAGAAGCAACGTCAATAGCCGGCGTCCCCTGCCACGAGACGGCAGCGGCAGCTGGACTGATCCGTGCGGCCTCCGCCCTCATGTCCTCGGGCACCTCGTAGCAGCGCCCACAGACCGACGGACCAACCACTGCGCTGATGGAACGGGCACCCAAGTCGGTCATCGCGTCAAGGGCGCGACCAACGATGTCCGACATCAGCCCGGGACGTCCTGCGTGCACCGCTGCTGCCACGCCGGCGATCTGGTCAACCAGCAGGACTGGAGTGCAGTCAGCGACGAGAACCACCAGCGCGCAGCTGGTCGATGTGGTCACGAGGGCGTCAGCCTCCGGGGGCTCTCCCTGCCAGGGCCCGTCCACCACCACGACGTTCGAGCCGTGACGCTGGTTCATGAACAGCAACCGATCTCGTCCCACCCCAAAGGCGTCGGCCACCAAGGTGCGGTTGGACTCAACTGCGTGTGGATCGTCGCCCACGTGCCCGCCAAGATTCAGAGCCGAGAAGTCCCCCACGCTGGATCCGCCTCGGGTCGACGTGAAACCCCAGTCGACGCCCCGACCATCAGTTGCCGGAACCTGCTCACGCCAATGGAACACGCAGGCCACGCTAGCCGAAACGGGTCCACGCCTTGACGCGCCCTACCAGTCGATCACCGCGGATGTGCCGTTCGAGCCGGGGATGGGTGCCTGCTCGCAGGCACCGCCTGTGACATCACATCGGACCCAGATGGCTGGGAGCGGCTGTCCCTGCGGATCTGAGCCCCTAACCGGGCTGAGGACGTGGGTGGAGTCCTCCCAGTGCGGGAAGGAGGGACCCAGACCCTTCATCAGCTCCGGTCCGACGCTCCCGGTGGCCACGTCGACGACTCGGGACCCGACAACTACGTGGCGACCGTCCGGGCTCACCGTCCAACCCTCTTCCGCGCCGCACGCCAGCCGGGTGCCCAACTGCGCACTGCCGACTGCGAACAGGTGAAGGCAGAAAGGGCCACCTGCCTGGCCGGAAGTAGCGAGCAGTCGGCCCGGGTCCGTGGGCATGACCTGCGCGTCTGACACGCCAAGGATCTCGGTCTCTGAGCTCGCTGCGGGCTCCCACAACCAAGTCCGACTGGTATCCGAGAGCAGCAAACCCTGCGTGGTCCAACCCAACAAGTTGGTCGCGAATGCTTCGCTGTGGCTGCGGGTCTTGCCCGGGTCTGACAGTGAAGCAGTCACGACGCTGACCGTGGAGCCGACGCGCTCGCCGATCTCGGCGATCGCGTACTCCTTG
>PKWT01000280.1:0-3235 GCA_003132125.1 Micrococcales bacterium
TGGCTCGGGCCCCGCAGGCTTTCGCTTGCCGTGTGCGCTTGCCGTGGGGTGGGGTCCGACCGGCGCGGGGGTCCACGCCGCGCCTGGGTCAGCACCTGGTTGTTGGAATCGGCACAGGCGTGCGTCCCGTAGGCTCACGCAGTGACTTCGGGGCTCGGTAACCTCTCGCCGGAGCAGCTGGCTCTGTTGGACCTGTGGCTTCCGGGCGCGAGCGTTGAGAGGGACCATGGCTGGGGCGTGGTGGAGACGACCGTCCTCGAGATGACGCATGCCGGATCACGATTCATCGTCAAAGCCGGCGGCGAGAGTGACGGTCACATCGCGCGCGAAATCCACGCCCATCTCAACTGGCTGGGTCCGTGGACCAGCAGGGGCCTCGCACCCGTTTTCGAGTATGGCGACGCGGCGGCAAAGATCCTCGTGACCCGGCACCTCCCTGGTGACCTGGTGCTCGGGAGCGAGTACGCCGATGTTCCCTCCACCTACCGGCAGGCCGGAGAGCTGCTGGCCGTCTTCCACGCCCAGACCACGCATCCCGACGGCGACTACGAGAGCCATGAGAACAAGAAGTCGCTGGCCTGGCTCGGCGGACCACACAGGATCGCCCCGAATACTGCCGAGCGGCTGCGAGCCGAGATCGCCGCGTGGCCGACGCCGGCGGCAACCCTCGTGCCGACCCACGGGGACTGGCAGCCTCGGAACTGGCTGGTCCATGACGGAGTCGTGAGCGTCATCGACTTCGGTCGTGCAGCGATGCGTCCCGCGATGACAGACTTCGCCCGACTGGCCGCTCAGGACTTCCTCCACGACCTGGATCTCGAGGCAGCCTTCCTCGACGGGTACGGGGCCGATCCACGCGAGGCGGACGCGTGGCACCGCAACCGGGTCCGCGAGGCCATCGGCACCGCAGCCTGGGCCTACCGAGTCGGCGACGAGTCGTTTGAAGCCCAGGGCCACCAGATGATCGCCGACGCGCTCTCGCTGTCCTGACCCGACTGAGCAAGGAAGCAGCGGACCGAGGGCATGCAACGCCCGCATTTCGTCTATGAGAGGTCGAGCCCCGCGGCCAGCCTGAACGACGACGACCGGTGTGGCGCGCTTAGGGCATGCATGGGGCCAGCGCGTCCCTCGATGACCCACAGTCGTCTCACCTTGCTGCCGTACTGGGGGAGCCTGAGCACGGTCTGGAGCGGCCAGCGGCACCCCAGTTGGGCGTTCCGTGGGAGGGCCGGCGGCTCCGATACGGGGGCTGGGGCCTCGATTTGGTTCTTGGCCCCGGCATCTGGCACTATGTACCGGTTGCTTGACGCGCGTTGAAGGCTATTGCCTGCATCGCCACCCCTTGTCATCGGACGCACGCGGAAGTCGCGCGGGCGGCCTGCGAAGGGAAGCGCAAGCCCCGGCTCTGCCGGGTTTTCCGATTGATCCGCGGGACCAGCGCTTCACGGCGCACCGGACTCGTACTGCGAACAGGGTGCGACACACCCGACCGCGGGGGTCGGAGGCCTATCGGGTCGGCCACATGCAGATGTACGACGAGAGAGAGTCAGACGAAGCGATGGCGGGACAAAAGATCCGCATCCGACTGAAGTCGTATGACCACGAGGTCATCGACTCGTCGGCGCGCAAGATAGTCGACACGGTGACCCGTGCCGGTGCAACGGTTGTCGGCCCAGTGCCGCTACCGACGGAGAAGAACGTCTTCGTCGTCATCCGTTCACCGCACAAGTACAAGGACAGCCGGGAGCACTTCGAGATGCGCACCCACAAGCGTCTCATCGACATCGTCGACCCGACCCCCAAGGCCGTTGACTCGTTGATGCGCCTTGACCTTCCGGCCGATGTCAACATCGAGATCAAGCTCTAAGGACGCCACCATGACTAACGCTATTCAGCGCCCGGTCAAGGGCGTACTCGGCGAGAAGCTGGGGATGACCCAGGTCTGGAACGCCGAGAACCGCCTTGTTCCCGTGACGGTGATCAAGGCCGGACCATGCGTCGTGACGCAGGTCCGCAACTACGACAAAGACGGCTATGACGCAGTTCAGATCGCGTTCGGTGCGATCGACCCGCGCAAGGTCAAGAAGCCGATGATCGGTCACTTCGAGAAGGCGGGTGTCACCCCCCGCCGCCACTTGGTGGAGCTGCGCACCTCTGACGCCTCGACCTACGAGCTCGGCGACGAGCTCACGGTCGCGACCTTCGAGACCGGCCAGGATGTCGACGTCGTTGGCACCACCAAGGGCAAGGGCTTCGCCGGTGTCATGAAGCGCCACGGGTTCCACGGTGACAGCGCATCGCACGGTTCGCACAAGAACCACCGCAAGCCCGGCTCGATCGGCGCCTGCGCCACGCCGGGTCGCGTGTTCAAGGGCCATCGGATGGCCGGTCGCATGGGCGTCGTTCGCCAGACCACCCAGAACCTCACGATCCACGCCGTGGATGCTGACAGGGGTCTGCTGCTGATCAAGGGTGCCGTTCCCGGCCCGCGCGGCGGCATCGTCCTGGTCCGCACGGCTGCCAAGGGAGCCTGACCATGCCCACCATTGACATCCTCAGCCCCGCCGGCAAGAAGTCCGGCTCGGTTGACCTCCCGGATGACGTCTTCGACGTTCAGACCAACATCCCCCTGATTCATCAGGTCGTCGTTGGTCAGCTTGCCGCTGCTCGTCAGGGCACGCACTCCACCAAGACGCGCGCCGAGGTGCGCGGTGGTGGTCGAAAGCCGCACAAGCAGAAGGGCACCGGCCGCGCCCGTCAGGGTTCGACCAGGGCACCTCAGTTCGTCGGCGGTGGCGTCGTTCACGGACCGAAGCCGCGTGACTACTCGCAGCGGACGCCCAAGAAGATGAAGGCTGCCGCGCTGCGCGGGGCGTTGTCCGATCGGGCGCGCCATGACCGCATCCACGTGTTCAGCGCGCTGGTCGAGGGTGACAAGCCATCGACGAAGGCGGCATGGGCGATCCTGGACGGTCTGTCCGAGCGCAAGAACCTGCTTGTGGTGGTCGAGCGCAACGACACGACCTCCTGGTCGAGCCTGCGGAACCTCGAGAACGTGCACGTGCTGGTCCCTGACCAGCTCAACACCTACGACGTCCTGTGCGCCGACGACATCGTCTTCACCGAGGGTTCGCTCAGCACCTTCCTGGCCGGCCCCACCAAGGGCAAGTCCGAGAAGGCAGGCGTCAGCGAGGTCCTGGACATCGTCGAGGTTGACGCACCCAAGGCTGCGAAG
>PKWT01000280.1:3242-12460 GCA_003132125.1 Micrococcales bacterium
GCGGATGACAAGGAGGACACCAAGTGAACACGTTGAACAAGGACCCCCGCGACATTCTGCTGGCCCCTGTGGTGTCCGAGAAGTCCTACGGGCTGCTGGACGAGGGCAAGTACACCTTCATCGTCGATCCGCGTGCCAACAAGACCGAGATCAAGATTGCAGTCGAACGCGTCTTTGGCGTGAAGGTCGACTCGGTCAACACTCTCAACCGCAAGGGCAAGACCCGTCGCACCAAATTCGGTTTGGGCAAGCGCAAGAACACCAAGCGCGCGATCGTCACCCTCAAGGAAGGCTCGATCGACATTTTCGGAGGTTCGGTCGGATGACCGGGCTAACGAAGACTCATCGAGACAACGGGAACTGAGGACTTCAGACAATGGGAATCCGCAAGTACAAGCCGACGACACCAGGTCGTCGTGGGTCGAGCGTCGCCGACTTCGTGGAAATCACGAGGACGACGCCGGAGAAGTCGCTGGTCCGTCCGCTCACCAAGAGCGGTGGCCGCAACAACGCCGGGCGCATCACGACGCGTCACATCGGTGGCGGTCACAAGCGCGCCTATAGGCTGATCGACTTCCGTCGCCACGACAAGGACGGCGTGCCGGCCAAGGTCGCTCACATCGAGTACGACCCGAACCGCACCGCCCGCATCGCACTGTTGCACTATGCCGATGGCGAGAAGCGCTACATCCTGGCGCCGAACAAGCTCAGCCAGGGCGACCAGATCGAGAGTGGTCCCAGCGCCGACATCAAGCCGGGCAACTGCCTTCCGATGCGCAACATCCCCGTGGGTACGGTTATCCACGCGATCGAGCTTCGCCCCGGCGGCGGCTCAAAGATCGCACGGTCGGCCGGAACCAAGGTGCAGCTCGTGGCCAAGGACGGTCCCTACGCGCAGCTGCGTATGCCGTCCGGCGAGATCCGCAACGTCGACCTGCGCTGCCGCGCAACGATCGGCGAGGTGGGGAATGCCGAGCAGAGCAACATCAACTGGGGCAAGGCCGGTCGCATGCGCTGGAAGGGCAAACGCCCAACGGTGCGTGGTGTCGCCATGAACCCCGTTGACCACCCGCATGGTGGCGGTGAGGGCAAGACCTCCGGTGGACGTCACCCGGTCAGCCCTTGGGGCCAGGCCGAGGGTCGCACCCGACACCCCAACAAGGACAGCGACAAGCTCATCGTCCGTCGTCGTCGCAAGAAGCGCTGATAGGAGCCCTGGAAATGCCTCGTAGCTTGAAGAAGGGCCCATTCGTCGACGACCACCTTCAGAAGAAGGTGGATGTCCAGAATGCAGCCGGCACCAAGAACGTCATCAAGACCTGGTCCCGCCGCTCGATGATCGTGCCCGACATGCTCGGACACACGCTCGCCGTGCACGATGGCCGCAAGCACGTCCCGGTGTTCGTGACCGAGTCCATGGTTGGCCACAAGCTCGGTGAGTTTGCGGCGACCCGGACGTTCAAGGGCCACGTGAAGGACGACAAGAAGGCTCGCCGCCGCTGAGCGGTGGTCCGTCACCACGGGTTACGTACACCCACCTGATCTAACTCCGAACGAAAGCAAGGGACAGCGATGGAAGCCAAGGCGCAGGCGCGGCACGTCCGTGTCACGCCCATGAAGGCCCGCCGCGTCGTGGACCTGATCCGTGGCAAGCAGGCGACCGAGGCTATTGCGGTGTTGCAGTTTGCACCGCAGGCCGCGAGCGAGCCCGTTCTCAAGGTGCTGGAAAGCGCCATTGCGAACGCGCGCGTGAAGGCCGACAAGGCAGCAGAAGCATTCGACGAGCGCACGCTGGTGATCAGCGAGGCGTACGTCGACGAGGGTGCGACGATGAAGCGGTTCCGTCCGCGTGCTCAAGGTCGTGCCTACCGAATCCGCAAGCGCACGAGCCACATCACGGTTCGAGTGACGCAGCCGGAGAACAAGGGAGGAACCCGCTAATGGGTCAGAAGGTCAACCCGAACGGCTTCCGCCTGGGAATCACCACAGAGCACAAGAGCCGTTGGTTCGCTGACAGCACCAAAGTCGGCCAGCGATACCGCGACTTCGTCAAGGAAGACGTCGAGATCCGCAAGCTCATGACCAAGGGCATGGAGCGCGCGGGCATCTCACGGGTGGAGATCGAGCGGACGCGTGATCGCGTTCGGGTCGATATCCACACGGCTCGTCCTGGCATCGTCATCGGTCGCCGTGGCGCCGAGGCCGACCGCATCCGCGGCGAGCTCGAGGCGCTGACCGGCAAGCAGGTTCAGCTGAACATCCTCGAGGTCAAGACCCCGGAGCTCGACTCTCAGCTTGTCGCCCAGGGCGTCGCAGAGCAGCTTTCGGCTCGAGTGTCGTTCCGTCGTGCCATGCGCAAGAGCATGCAGTCTTCGTTGCGCGCCGGTGCCAAGGGCATCCGTGTCCAGTGCTCCGGACGCCTTGGTGGCGCCGAGATGTCTCGCTCGGAGTTCTACCGCGAGGGTCGCGTGCCGTTGCACACCTTGCGCGCCAACATCGACTACGGCTTCTACGAGGCTCGTACGACGTTCGGCCGCATCGGCGTGAAGGTCTGGATCTACAAGGGTGATCAGACGACCAAGGAGTTTGCTCGCGAGCAGGCTGCTGCGCCGGCCCGTCCCCAGCGTGGACCGCGCCGTGACGGCCCGGACCGTGCGGATCGTCCGGCCCGCGGTGCACGACCGGCTCGCGCCCCACACGCTGAGGAGGCCGCGGCTCCTTCGGTTGCTGCCCCCGAGTCAGCGCCAACGACTGCCCCCGAGTCTGCCGCACCTGCTGCTGAGGGAGCTGAAGCCTGATGTTGATTCCTCGTCGGGTCAAGCACCGCAAGCAGCACCACCCGGGTCGCTCGGGCGCTGCCACGGGCGGCACCAAGATCGCTTTCGGTGACTTCGGCATCCAGGCTCTCGAGCCTGCCTACGTCACCAACCGCCAGATCGAAGCCGCTCGTATTGCGATGACCCGCTACATGAAGCGTGGCGGCAAGGTCTGGATCAACATCTACCCAGACCGCCCGCTGACCAAGAAGCCTGCCGAGACCCGCATGGGTTCCGGAAAGGGTTCGCCGGAGTGGTGGATCTCCAACGTCAAGCCGGGTCGCGTGCTGTTCGAGCTCGCGGGTGTTCCCGAGGATGTTGCTCGAGAGGCACTGCGCCTGGCTATGCACAAGCTTCCGATGAAGTGCCGCTTCGTTCGGCGTGAGGGTGGTGACGTCTGATGGCTATCGGGACCAATGAACTGGCTTCCGCTCAGCTGCGTGGCTTCGATGACGACCGTCTGGTCGACGAGCTGCGCAAGGCCAAGGAAGAGCTGTTCAACCTGCGCTTCCAGTCCGCTACCGGCCAGCTGGAGAACCACGGTCGTTTGCGTGCGGTCCGAAAGGACATCGCCCGGATCTATACAGAGATGCACGAGCGGGCGCTCGGCATCGGTCGAGCCAAGGCGGCTGAGTGATCAAAATGACTGAGAAGCAGCAGGAGAAGAGCACCGTGGCTATCGCTGAAGAGCGCCATTACCGCAAGACGCGCCAGGGTTACGTCGTCAGCGACAAGATGGACAAGACCGTCATCGTCGAGGTCGAGGATCGCGTCAAGCACGCGCTGTACGGCAAGGTCATCCGCCGCAGCAGCAAGGTCAAGGCGCACGACGAAACCAACACCGCCGCTGTCGGCGACCGGGTCCTGATCATGGAGACCCGACCGCTCTCAGCCACCAAACACTGGCGCATCGTGGAGATTCTCGATCGCGCCAAGTAGTCCAAACCATAGTTCGGTTCCGCAAGGCTCAGAGATGAGAACCAGCGCGACGACAGGAGTAACACAGTGATCCAGCAGGAGTCGCGACTGCGTGTCGCCGACAACACCGGTGCCAAGGAAATTCTTTGCATCCGTGTTCTCGGTGGTTCCGGTCGTCGTTACGCCGGCATCGGTGACGTTATCGTCGCCGCCGTCAAGGACGCCATTCCCGGTGGCGCCGTCAAGAAGGGTGACGTCGTCAAGGCGGTCATCGTTCGGACGACCAAGGAACGTCGTCGTCCCGACGGCTCGTACATCAAGTTTGACGAGAACGCCGCCGTCATCCTCAAGACCGATGGCGACCCGCGCGGTACCCGCATCTTCGGGCCCGTCGGTCGCGAGTTGCGCGAGAAGAAGTTCATGAAGATCATCTCGCTCGCCCCGGAGGTGCTGTAACCCATGGCCAAGATGAAAATCAAGAAGGGTGACCTCGTACAGGTCATCAGTGGTCGATCGCAGAAGAACGGCGGCGACCGCGGCAAGCAGGGCAGGGTCATCTCGGTCAATCTCGACACGCAGCGCGTGCTGGTCGAGGGCATCAACCAGATGACGCGTCACACCAAGGCTGGCACCACCGGCCGCGGTGCGCGCACCGGCGGCATCATCACCCAGGAAGCGCCCGTTCACGTGAGCAACCTGGCCGCGGTTGATCCGGAGACCAAGACCCCGACCCGTGTGCGGACCCGTCTCGAAGTTGTCGAGCGCGATGGACGCCAGAAGGTCACGCGGATTCGCGTTGCCGTGCGTTCCGGTAAGGACCTGTCATGACTGAGACCAAGACTGTCACTGCGACCGACAACGCAGCGCCGTCGGTCAAGCCCCGGCTGAAGGCCCGCTACGTCGACGAGATCAAACCTGCGCTGTTGGCAGAGTTCGGTTTCGACAACGTCATGCAGGTGCCTGGCGTCGTCAAGGTCATCGTCAACATGGGTGTCGGCGAGGCTGCGCGTGACGCGAAGCTCATCGACGGTGCTGTGCGTGACCTGTCCGCCATCACCGGCCAGAAGCCGATCGTGACCAAGGCTCGCAAGTCCATCGCCCAGTTCAAGCTGCGTGAGGGTATGCCGATCGGCGCTCACACCACGCTGCGAGGCGACCGGATGTGGGAGTTCCTGGACCGACTGGTCTCGGTGGCGCTCCCGCGCATCCGTGACTTCCGTGGCCTCTCGCCCAAACAGTTCGATGGGCGGGGCAACTACACGTTCGGACTCACCGAGCAAGCGATGTTCCATGAGATTGACCAGGACAAGATCGACCGCGTCCGGGGCATGGACATCACCGTCGTCACCACGGCGGCCAATGACGACGAGGGTCGTGCGCTCTTGCGTCACCTCGGCTTCCCGTTCAAGGAGAACTGACCGTGGCGAAAACCGCGCTGATCAACAAAGCGAATGCCAAGCCGAAGTTCAAGGTTCGTGGCTACACCCGCTGCACGCGGTGTGGTCGACCCCATTCGGTGTACCGCAAGTTCGGCCTCTGCCGTATCTGTCTTCGGGAGATGGCCCACCGCGGCGAGCTCCCGGGTGTCACGAAGAGCAGCTGGTGACCCGTATCAACGACTGCACCGCAGGTCGGCCCTCGCAGGTCGAAACCCCGGTGAGGAAGGGTGGAGAAGCCCAATGACAATGACCGACCCGATTGCGGACATGCTGACCCGCGTCCGGAACGCCAACTCGGCGCACCACGACGTCGTCGCTATGCCGTTCTCCAAGCTCAAGTCTCACATCGCTGAGATCCTGCAGGCCGAGGGTTACATCTCGGGCTGGCGGGTCGCTGACGCGGAGGTCGGCCAGACGCTGACCATCGACCTCAAGTACGGCCCCAACCGCGAGCGTTCCATCGCTGGTGTGCGTCGGGTGTCCAAGCCTGGTCTGCGCGTATACGCCAAGTCGACGGGCCTTCCCAAGGTTCTCGGCGGTCTCGGTGTGGCCATCATTTCCACGTCCTCCGGCTTGTTGACTGACAAGCAGGCGGCACAAAAAGGTGTAGGCGGAGAAGTCCTCGCCTACGTCTGGTAACGGAAGAGGAGGAGTACTTATGTCCCGTATTGGACGACTTCCTGTCCCGGTGCCGTCAGGTGTCGATGTCTCCATCGACGGACAGGCCGTCACAGTCAAAGGTCCCAAGGGCCAGCTGCAGCACGTTGTTGCTGTGCCGATTGCGGTTGGTCGATCCGCTGAGGGAAGTGTCGAGGTCAAGCGCCCCAACGATGAGCGCCAGTCGCGTTCGTTGCACGGCCTGACCCGCACCCTTATCGCCAACATGGTTCTCGGTGTCACCGAGGGCTATGAGAAGAAGATGGAGATCCACGGCACCGGTTACCGCGTGGTAGTCAAGGGGAGCGACCTCGAGTTCGCTCTCGGCTACAGCCACTCGATCACCATCAAGGCGCCACAGGGCATCTCCTTCATCGTTGAGAACCCCACCCGCTTTGCGGTCCAGGGCATCGACAAGCAGCTCGTTGGCGAGGTCGCCGCAAACATTCGCAAGCTGCGCAAGCCCGACCCGTACAAAGGCAAGGGCATTCGTTACGCAGGCGAGCAGATCCGCCGCAAGGTCGGAAAGGCTGGTAAGTAAGCCATGGCACTGATCATCAAGCGCGCCAAGAGCAAGAGCGCCGCGCGTGGTCGCCGTCACGACCGCGTGCGCAAGAAGGTCCACGGCACGTCGCTGCGTCCTCGTCTGGTGGTGTCACGGTCGAGCAGGCACATATTCGTTCAGATCGTCAACGACGCGCTGGGCCAGACCCTGGCTTCGGCGTCGACCATGGAGCCGGACCTGCGTTCGTTCGATGGCGACAAGACCGCCAAGGCCCGCAAGGTTGGCGAGCTGGTCGCAGAACGCGCCAAGAGCGCTGGTGTCGAAGCGGTTGTTTTCGACCGCGGTGGCAATCAGTACCACGGGCGCATCGCGGCTATCGCTGATGGTGCACGCGAGGGCGGTCTGTCCCTGTGATGCACGAGATGTCCGAGATTTCTGAGAAGAGGAACGTCTGATGCCTGGACCCCAGCGTCGAGGAACCGGCGCCGGCGCCGGTGCCGCCAGCGGTGCAAGCGGCGGCGAGCGCAATGACCGACGCGGCGGCGGCGGCCGCGATCGCGACAGCCGCGGTCGCGACAACGCGCCTGAGAAGAACGCGTACGTCGAGCGTGTTGTCACGATCAACCGCGTCTCCAAGGTCGTCAAGGGCGGTCGTCGCTTCAGCTTCACCGCGCTCGTCGTGGTTGGCGACGGCGATGGCACCGTCGGTGTCGGTTACGGCAAGGCCAAGGAAGTTCCCGCGGCTATCGCCAAGGGTGTCGAGGAGGCCAAGAAGGAGTTCTTCAAGGTCCCGCGCATCCAGGGCACCATTCCGCACCCGGTCCAAGGTGAGGCTGCAGCGGGTGTTGTCCTGCTGCGTCCGGCCGCTCCCGGTACCGGTGTGATAGCCGGTGGCCCGGTGCGTGCGGTGCTCGAGTGCGCCGGTATCAAGGATGTGCTGTCCAAGTCTTTGGGCTCGGACAACGCCATCAACGTTGTCCACGCGACGGTTGCGGCCCTTCGTGGCCTTGAGCGTCCCGAAGAGGTAGCCGCACGCCGCGGTCTGCCCCTCGAGCACGTGGCCCCAGCGGCCATGTTGCGCGCTCGCGCCGCAGGGACTGATTCCTGATGCCACGTCTGAAGGTGACCCAAACCCGTTCAGGGATCGGTGGGCTGCAGAACCAGCGCGAGACGCTGCGCTCCCTCGGTCTGAAACACGTCCATGACGTGGTCGTCAAGGAGGACCGTCCCGAGATCCGCGGGATGGTCAACACGGTCAGGCACCTGGTTGCCGTCGAGGAGGTTGACTGAACATGGTCAAAGAATCACCCGCTCTGAAGGTTCACCACCTTCGTCCCGCCCCCGGTGCCAAGACCGCCAAGACCCGCGTGGGTCGTGGCCAGGGCAGCAAGGGCAAGACTGCCGGCCGCGGCACCAAGGGTACGAAGGCGCGTTACCAGGTTTCTCAGAGCTTCGAGGGCGGGCAGATGCCGATGCACATGCGGCTGCCCAAGCTCCGTGGCTTCAAGAACCCCTTCCGGACCGAGTACCAGGTCGTCAACCTCGACCGCATCTCGATGCTGTTCCCCGAGGGCGGCGACGTGACGGTCGAGGACCTGGTGGCCAAGGGTGCTGTCCGTGACGGCGAGCTCGTCAAGGTGCTGGGCACCGGCGAGATCACTGTCAAGGTTGGCATCTCGGCCCACAAGTTCTCGGCTACGGCCAAGGACAAGATCGAGGCCGCCGGTGGCACCGCCACCGTCCTCTGACCACCAGACGATGTATCGATAACACCCCGGGCCCCGGGCTTCCCGGGCCCGGGGTGTTATCGTCCCCCCGGACTGAACGTGTAAGGATATTCGGCCCATAGGGCCCATCAGGAGGATCAGTGCTCACCGCTTTCATCCGTGCGTTCAAGACGCCGGACCTGCGCAAGAAGCTGCTGTTCACGCTTGCGATCATGGCGATCTTCCGCCTGGGCTCCCACGTACCCACGCCGGGCGTGAGCTACGTGGCCATCCAGAAGTGCCAACCCCAGCCAGGGCAGGCAGGCGGCCTTCTGGGCCTGGCCAACCTGTTCAGCGGCGGCGCGCTGCTGCAGCTTTCGGTGTTCGCGCTCGGCATCATGCCGTATATCACCGCGAGCATCATCATCCAGCTGCTCGTGGTGGTTATTCCCCGATTCGAGACTCTCAAGCAAGAGGGTCAGTCGGGCACTGCGAAACTGACCCAGTACACGCGATATCTGACGATCGGACTGGCGATCCTGCAGTCCTCCACACTCGTCACCGCGGCCCGCAACCCGCAAACGCTGTTCGGCGCCGACTGCAAGAGCATCATGCCGGACACGGGTCTGACAACCATCCTGATCATGGTCCTGACCATGACCGCCGGCACCGGCGTGATCATGTGGATGGGCGAGCTGATCACCGACCGCGGCATCGGCAACGGCATGTCCCTGCTGATCTTCACCTCGATCGTCGCGCGCTTCCCCGACTCGCTGGGCTCCATCCACAGCCAGAGCGGTCGATGGGACACGTTCGTCCTGGTCATCCTGGTCGGGTTCCTCACCATCGCGCTGGTGGTGTTCGTCGAACAGTCCCAACGTCGCATCCCGGTGCAGTACGCCAAGAGGATGATCGGCCGCCGGATGTATGGCGGCACGAGCACCTACATCCCGCTCAAGGTCAACATGGCGGGTGTGATCCCGGTCATCTTCGCGTCCTCGATGCTGGCCCTGCCAGGGGTTCTTGCGTCATTCAACCGTGGCGTGACGCGTCCGCCCGCGTGGGTGGACTTCATCAACAAGTACCTGACCCGCGGCGACCATCCCATCTACATGCTCTGCTACGTGGGCTTGATCCTGTTCTTCACCTTCTTCTACGTCTCCATCACGTTCAACCC
>PKWT01000280.1:12496-16904 GCA_003132125.1 Micrococcales bacterium
ATCCTGATCGGCGCCAACCAGAACTTCCCGTTCGGTGGCACGTCGATCCTGATCATCGTCAGCGTTGGTCTGGACACGATCAAACAGATCGAGTCCCAGCTGCAGCAGCGACACTACGAAGGGTTCCTCCGTTGAGCCGGTTGATCATCTTCGGTGCCCCAGGCGCCGGCAAGGGAACGCAGGCATCACGCATCGCCGAGAGCCTTGGCATCCCTGCTATCTCGACCGGCGACATCTTCCGCTACAACATCAAGAACGAGACGGCGCTGGGTCTGCAGGTCAAGGCGATCCTCGCTTCGGGCGCCTACGTGCCGGATGACGTCACCAATGCGATCGTGCGTGACCGCCTTGACCAACCCGATGCCGTCGCCGGGTTCCTGCTCGACGGTTACCCCCGCACCGCGGCGCAGGTGGCCGAGCTGGACGACATGCTGAGTAGTCAGGGCGTCTCGTTGGATGCTGTCCTTGAGCTCACAGTGGATACCGAAGAGGTCGTCCAGCGTCTGCTCAAACGAGCCGAGATCGATGGCCGCGCCGATGACACCGAAGACGTCATAAGGCACCGGTTGACGGTCTACGGCGAGGAGACGGCGCCTCTCGCGGCGCTTTACCGTGAGCGTGGCCTCCTGCACCAGGTTGACGGCATGGGCGAGATGGACGCGGTCGCAGAGCGCCTTCAGGCGGTCCTGGCGACCCTGCACGGCTGAGAGAGTCCCGCGCCTGTGTTCGGTCGTAAGGGCCTCGACGTCAAGACCCCAGACCAGATCCGCAGAATGCGGCTGGCGGGGATGGTGGTGGGGGAGACCCTGGAGCTCATCGGCGGCCAGGCTCGCGCCGGTATGACGACCGGGGACCTGGACCGCACGGCCGAGGACTTCATCCGCAGCAAGGGGGCGACGCCCTCTTTTCTTGGGTATCACGGGTTCACCGGTAGCCTCTGCGTGAGCGTGAACGAGGAAGTCGTCCACGGCATACCGGGATCCCGCATCTTGCGCGAGGGCGACCTTGTGTCGATCGACTGTGGCGCCATCGTGGACGGCTGGCACGGCGATGCGGCGATCTCGCTCATCGTCGGCGGCCGCGAGGCGGGATCCGCCCCGGACTGTGCCCTGATGGACGCCACCGAGGCCTCGATGTGGGCTGGTATCGCCGCGCTGGCCGTGGGCTCCCCGCTGTTCGACGTGGGCGCGGCTGTGGAGGACTGTATCGTCGACGCCGCACGCGCCGACGGCGCGACCTACGGCATCGTCGAGGACTACGTGGGTCACGGCATCGGCACCGAGATGCACCAGGATCCGCAGGTGCCCAACTATCGCGTCCGGGACCGTGGCCCGATCGTGAGGTCTGGGGTCACCGTGGCCATCGAGCCGATGGTCACCCTGGGCTCGGCGGAGACCGATGTCCTCGATGACGACTGGACCGTGGTGACCCAGGACGGCTCGCGAGCCGCTCACTGGGAGCACTCGGTCGCCGTCACCGACGCGGGGATCTGGGTGTTGACCGCTTCGGACGGTGGCCAGGAGCGGCTGGAAGCCCTCGGCGCGGCATACGCTCCGCTGGCCTGATCCTCCTGCGGTCGCACCGGGTCCCTCCCACACATGTGACCCGGCCCGCGGATTTCGTCGAGGCTGGGTCTATGGCGTAGTCTGATCCGTCGGAACATGAGTATCTCGTTCCTGTGCCCTCCCCGCGGCTGGTTGTGGTGGTGCAGGTCGTTGTGACACATGCGCCGAGCCAGATGCAGTACCTGCGGAAACACCCGTCACCTCCAACCAGGGGGTGACAGTTCATGGAATGCGGAGGACATGGCGAAGAAGGACGGTGTCATCGAGATCGAGGGTGTGATCGTGGAGGCCCTGCCGAACGCAATGTTCCGCGTGGAGCTCACCAACGGTCACAAGGTTCTCGCTCACATTTCGGGCAAGATGCGTCAGCACTACATCCGGATCCTCCCTGAGGACCGCGTGGTGGTGGAGCTCAGCCCTTATGACTTGACCCGAGGTCGCATTGTCTTCCGTTACCGTTGAACATTCCACGCGGTCTCTCAGCCGCGGTTCCACAGGGCTGCAGCTCACAGCAATGGCCCACTCCCGATCCAACTGACTCTCACGCGTTTGGCCCGCAGCTGCGGGTCGCTCACGGGGGTCCGATCAAGACAGCAGGCAGATGAAGGTTCAGCCGAGCGTCAAGAAGATCTGCGACAAGTGCAAGGTGATCCGCCGTCACGGCCGGGTCATGGTGATCTGCGAGAACCTGCGTCACAAGCAGCGTCAGGGCTGATCCACCAGCACGAGTCGCGAGCTTCTTAATAGAACGCGACAAAACAGCACAAAAGCAGCACCCGGCCCCTGTGGGCCGAACCGGCTCGTCGTTCAGAGCACTGGTGTTCACAGCACTGGTTTTCACAGCGGTTCCAGCACAGGACGTCACCCCCGGCACGGAGGCCGGGGACCTCAGAAAACTCGGCGCTCAGGCTCCGAGATCTCGGGAATGGTGATGCTTCAGACCTCCGCAATGATCAGGAGAACGCACAAGATGGCACGTCTTGTTGGTGTAGACCTCCCACGCGAAAAGCGCGTCGAGATCGCACTTACCTATATTTTCGGCGTGGGTCGTACCCGCGCGAAGCAGGCACTGGCCGCGACGGGCGTCAACCCCGATACTCGCGTCCGTGACCTTGGTGACGAGGAGCTCGTCAAGCTCCGCGACTTCCTTGAAGGCAACTTCAAGATCGAAGGTGACCTCCGTCGTGAGGTGGCAGCTGACATCCGCCGCAAGGTTGAGATCGGCAGCTACCAGGGCATCCGTCATCGTCGCGGTCTTCCGGTGCGCGGTCAGCGCACCAAGACCAACGCGCGCACCCGCAAGGGACCCAAGCGCACCGTGGCCGGCAAGAAGAAGGTCGGCAAGTAGTCCAACGCGATCATCACGATCAACCAGTGATCCGCGAGAGATCGAGTTCGGACCACTTATCCGCTTTCTATTGTCTACGTAGGAGAACCCAGCCAAATGCCTCCGAAGAGTCGGATCGCTGCGGGCGCCAAGAAGGTGCGCCGCAAAGAGAAGAAGAACATCGCTCATGGGCATGCTCACATCAAGAGCACGTTCAACAACACCATCGTTTCGATCACCGACCCCATCGGGAACGTGATCGCGTGGGCCTCAGCCGGCCAGGTCGGTTTCAAGGGCTCGCGCAAGTCAACCCCGTTCGCAGCGCAGATGGCCGCCGAGGCCGCAGCGCGTCGTGCGATGGAGCACGGCATGCGCAAGGTCGACGTCTTCGTCAAGGGCCCGGGTTCTGGTCGCGAGACCGCAATCCGCTCGCTGACTGCCACCGGCCTTGAGGTCGGCGCGATCAGCGATGTGACCCCAACGCCGCATAACGGCGTCCGCCCATCCAAGCGTCGACGCGTCTGACCACGCGCACCAAGAGGAGATAAATACTTATGGCGCGTTATACCGGGCCTGACTGCCGGCGCTGCCGGCGTGAGAAGACCAAGCTGTTCCTCAAGGGAGCCAAGTGCGACTCCCCGAAGTGCCCGATCGAGCTTCGCCCGTACCCCCCGGGCGTGCACGGTCGTGCGCGGACCAAGGACAGCGAGTACCTGCTGCAGATGCGTGAGAAGCAGAAGGCTGCACGCATCTACGGCGTCCTGGAGAAGCAGTTCCGTGGGTATTACCGGGAAGCGCACCGTCGCCCCGGCAAGACCGGCGAGAACCTGCTGCGCATCTTGGAGACCCGTCTGGACAACGTCGTGTACCGGGCCGGCTTCGCCGCGTCCCGCGACATGGCCCGCCAGCTGGTCCGTCACGGCCACTTCGTGGTCAACGGGCACAAGGTGGACATCCCCAGCTTCCGGGTGTCCGAGAGCGACATCATCGAGGTTCGCGGCAAGTCCGTGGAGATGACACCGTTCGTCGTCGCCCGCGCACAAGCCGGCGAGCGGACCGTGCCTGCCTGGATGGAGTCCATCCCGACGCAGATGCGGATCCTTGTTCACGCTCTGCCCGCGCGTCAGGTCATCGACACGCAGGTCCAGGAGCAGCTGATCGTCGAGCTCTACTCCAAGAACTAACTGCCTCAATGCNNACGGGCCGCGGGGGTCATGCCCCGCAGCATCACGAGGCGTCAAATAGCGGTCGCCCGTGGGAAGGAATGAAACAGTGCTGATTGCACAGCGCCCCACTCTGAGCGAAGAGGTCGTCTCCGACTCCCGCTCGCGGTTCGTCATTGAGCCGCTCGAGCCCGGCTTCGGCTACACCCTCGGCAACTCCCTGCGCCGCACCCTGCTCTCGAGCATCCCGGGTGCCGCTGTCACGAGCATCCGCATCGACGGCGTGCTGCACGAGTTCTCCACGATCCCCGGTGTCAAGGAAGACGTCACCGAGATCATTCTCAACATCAAGA
>PKWT01000280.1:17031-17199 GCA_003132125.1 Micrococcales bacterium
CCTACAAGGTCGAGGCCACGCGCGTCGAGCAGCGCACTGACTTCGACAAGCTCATCGTCGATGTCGAGACCAAAGACTCCATGGCTCCCCGCGATGCCATGGCCTCCGCCGGCAAGACTCTGGTGGAGCTGTTCGGTCTGGCGCGTGAGCTCAACGTCGAGGCCGAGG
>PKWT01000238.1 GCA_003132125.1 Micrococcales bacterium
CACATGTAATGACGCGCGGGGTGGTGTTCATTCACTCGACCCCGACTGCGCTGTGCCCTCACATCACCTGGGCGCTGGAGTCGGTGCTCGGTCACCGGGTCGCACTGGAGTGGACCCGTCAACCACTGGGCCCGACCTTGGTGCGCAGCGAGTTGTCCTGGGTGGGCGAAGCCGGCACCGGTGGACGGGTCGCCAGCACGCTGCGCGGCTGGGACAACCTTCGTTACGAGGTGACCGAGGAGCCGAGCGCCGGCAGCGACGGCTCGCGATGGTCACACACGCCGAGCCTGGGGATCCACCACACCTGGACCTCCGCCAGCGGCGACTCCGTGGTCAACGAAGATCGCCTGAGGGCCGCCATCGCGGTCAGCAAGGGCGACCCGACCGTGCTGGGTCAGGAGCTCGACCTGCTGCTCGGCCGGGCATGGGACAACGAGCTCGAAGCGTTCCGGTATGCCGGTGACGAAGCCACCGTTCGCTGGCTGCACAGGGTGGGCTGAGCCGCCAGAAAATCCGCTCTCGAGCCGTCGGGTCCTACAGCGGGATGTTGCCGTGGTTGCCGCGGCGCTGAGGTGCCTCGGCGATCGCCACAGCCAGGGCGCTGCGCGTTGCTGTGGGCGCGATGATCTCGTCGACCACGCCGATCTCGACCGCGCGCGGCAGACCTCCGGAGAGCACATCGTGTTCGACCGCCAACTCGTTCTCGACCTGTGTGCGGTCCTCTTCGGGGACCTCAGCGAGGCGCCGGCGGTGCAGGATACGCACCGCCGCAACAGCGCCCATGACGGCGACGGTGGCAGTCGGCCACGCGAATACCTTTGTCGCGCCTAGGCATCGGGCGTTCATCGCGATGTACGCACCGCCATACGACTTGCGGGTCACGAGTGTGACGCGCGGAACGGTGGCTTCGGCAAAGGCGTGCAGGAGCTTGGCGCCACGTCGCACGACGCCGTCCCACTCCTGGCCCACACCGGGCAGGTAGCCGGGGACGTCGACCAGCACGATGAGCGGGACACCAAGTGCGTCACACATGCGCACGAAGCGCGCGGCCTTCTCGGCCGAAGATGAGTCGAGACAGCCACCGAGGCGCATCGGGTTGTTCGCCACGACGCCGACCGTCCGGCCACCGAACCGGCCAAGAGTCGTGGTGATGTTGGGAGCCCACCGGGGGTGCAGCTCGACACTGTTCTCGAGGTCGTCGAGGACGTTGGCGATCAGCGGGTGCACGTCATAGGCACGCCGTGCCGACTCCGGGAACGTCTCGGCGAGGTCGCGATCGGTCACTGAGCTCACGTCAAGCGTGCCCTGGTCAGCCAGCAGGGAACAGAGCAGCTGGCCGCGTTCGTAGGCCGCCTCGGTCGTCTCGGTCACGATGTGGACGACGCCGGAACGACGCCCGTGCGGCTCCGGTCCGCCGAGTCGCAGCGCGTCGACGTTCTCGCCGGTGACCGAGCGCACGACGTCGGGGCCGGTTACAAAGATGCGCCCGTCCGGGCCGAGGATGACGATGTCGGTCAATGCCGGGCCGTATGCCGCGCCGCCGGCGGCAGCGCCGATGACGATGGAGATCTGCGGGATCTTGCCCGAGGCGTGCGTCATGATCGCGAAGACCTCGCCGACCGCGTGAAGTGACACGACGCCTTCGGCCAGCCGGGCGCCACCGGAGTGCCAGATGCCCACGATCGGCACCTTGTCGGTCAAGGCGCGTTCGTAGGCCACCAGGATCGCCTTGCAGCCGGCAAAGCCCATCGCGCCACCCTGGATGGTCGCGTCGGAGCAGTAGGCAACGACCGGGGTGCCGCGCACCTTGCCCACGGCGCAGAGGATGCCGCTGGTGTCCTCTGCGGTGATCAGCTCGATTGCGCCGTCGTCGAAGAACGCTGCGAGACGCTTGCGCGGGTTGCGGGGGTCGTTCTCCCTGTCGATCTTGGGCCTGGTCGCGGCAACCGCCTTCTCGGCCGCGGGGCTGGGCATGCGGGTGCTCATCAGATGCTGCGAATGGTCAGCGCCACGTTGTGGCCACCGAACCCGAACGAGTTGTTCAGGGCCGCGATGTCGCCGACCGGAAGCATGCGGTGCGCGCCGTGGACGACGTCGAGGGAGACCTCGGGGTCGAAGTTCTCGAGGTTGATCGTGGCGGGGGCCAGCCGGTGGTGGACAGCAAGGATGGTGAGGATGGTCTCGAGCGCACCGGCGGCGCCGAGCAGGTGGCCCGTCATCGACTTGGTTGCGCTCACCGCCATGTGATCGGCGTCGTCACCGAAGGCAAGGCGTATGGCGTTGGACTCGGCGATGTCACCAACCGGCGTTGACGTGGCGTGGGCGTTGATGTGGACGATGTCCTTGGGCGAGAGCCCGGCGCTCGACACGGCTTCGAGCATCGCGCGGGATGCGCCGGCGCCCACGGGGTCTGGTGCTGCGATGTGGTACGCGTCCGAGGTCATGCCCATCCCGGACACCTCGGCGTATATCCGTGCACCGCGTGCTTTGGCATGCGCCTCGGTCTCCAGCACGACCACCGCGGCGCCCTCGCCCAGCACGAACCCGTCGCGGCCCGTGTCGTAGGGACGTGAGGCACCCTCGGGATCGTCGTTGCGGGTGGACAGGGCCTGCATCGCTGCGAAGCCGGCGATCGGCATGGGGTGCATCGCAGCCTCTGTGCCGCCGGCGACGACGACATCGGCGCGGCCGCTGCGGATCATCTGCACGGCGAGGCCGATGGCCTCTGCTCCGGAGGCGCAGGCGCTCACCGGCGTGTGCGTCCCGGCGCGGGCGCCGAGCTCGATGGACACTGCCGCGGCCGGGCCGTTGGGCATCAGCATGGGCACGGCCAAGGGGAAGACGCGGCGAACGCCCTTCTCCCTCAAGGTGTCCCACTGGTCCAGAAGTGTGTTGACTCCACCGATGCCGGAGCCCATGACGACGCCAATACGCTCCGGCTCAACCTGCGGTGTGCCCGCGTCGGCCCACGCCTCGCGGGCGGCAACCAGACCGTACTGGCCTGCTGGGTCGAGGCGCCGGGCCTCGACCCTGCCCAGGACCTCGAGGGGAGACTGCTTGATCGTGGCCGCAAACTTCACCGGGAGCTGATAGGTCTCGACCCACTCGAACGGCATGGTGCGCACACCTGATACGCCGTCCAGGATCGCAGCCCAGGTCTCGGCGACAGTGCCTCCGACGGGGCTGGTAGCGCCCAGACCGGTCACGACGATGCGTTGCTCGTTGTTAGGGGTCATTGGCGGTTCTGCTCCTTGCGTTCAGGGGATCCGGGGGCACGGGTGCGGTCCGGTGAGTACGGCATACGGCGGTCGGCTGAGTGCGGCATACGGCGGTCAGCAGGATGGTTGCGGGGAGCTGCACTGTCCACGATTCAGGTGGGGTTTGCCGTGGTGCGTGGCAACCGATCGGGCCCCCACGCACCACAACGGACAGGCAGGGTCAGACCTGCGCGCCGGCGATGAAGCTCACTGCGTCGCGGACCGTCTTGAGGTTCTTGACCTCGTCGTCGGGGATACGGACGCCGAACTTCTCCTCGGCATTGACGACGATGGTCATCATCGACAGCGAGTCGATGTCGAGGTCGTCGGTGAAGGACTTGTCGAACTGGACCGAGGCGGTGTCGAGACCAGTCTCTTCGTTGACGATCTCGGCGAGACCTTCGAGGATTGTCTGCTCAGTGAGGGTGGCCATGGTGTGAACTCCTTGTTGTCGCGGTTCTTGGGGACCTACGTGTGGAACTGTCTGACCCGAATGGCCCGTCGGGACTGCGGGAGCTTTCAGGGCAGGACGACAACTTGTGCGGCGTAGACGAGCCCGGCGCCGAACCCGATCTGCAGGGCCAGGCCGCCGTGCGGCGCTTCACCGGAGTCGAGCATCCGCTGGGTGGCGAGGGGGATCGATGCCGCTGAGGTGTTGCCGGTCTCGGCGATGTCGCGGGCGACCGCAACGTGGTCAGGCAGCTTGAGCTTCTTGACCAAGGCGTCGATGATGCGCATGTTGGCCTGGTGGGGGATGAAGGCGTCGAGGTCTTCGGCCTTGATGCCTGCCTGGTCGAGCGCTGCCTGCGCAATGGGTGCCATGGCCGTGACTGCCCAGCGGAAGACTTCTGGCCCCTCCATGGTGATCGCCGGCCAGTCGATGTCGCCGTCGCGCACCTCGATCCAGGAGTTGCGCTGCGAGATCGTCTTCCACTTGGAGCCGTCAGAACCCCACACCGTCGGGCCGATCCCGGGGACGTCCGCGGGACCGACGATCGAGGCGCCGGCGCCGTCGCCGAAGATGAACGCCGAGCCACGATCGGTCTTGTCGGTGAAGTCGGACAGCTTCTCGACGCCGATCACGAGGACGAACTCGGCGCTGCCACCTCGGACCATGTCGTTGGCCAGCGCAATGCCGTGGCAGTAGCCCGCGCAGGCCGCGGAGATATCGAACGCCACAGCGGCGTTGGCGCCGATGCGCTCAGCAACGATCGGAGCGGCGCCCGGTGTCTGGTACGGGTGGGTGACCGTGGCGACGATGACGGTGCTGATCTGCGAAGCCGTGAGGCCTGCTGACCGGAGCGCCTCGTTCGCAGCGGCGGCCGCCATATCGACCACAGTCTCGTCAGCGGCCGCAAAACGACGCGTGATGATGCCCGAGCGCTCACGGATCCACTGGTCGGAGGAGTCGATGTGCTCGCAGATCTCCTCGTTGGTGACCACACGCTCAGGCCGGTATCCGCCAACGCCCCAGATGCGGGAGTAAGCGGCTCCGGTCGTGGTGGTCAGGGTCCTGCGTTGCTGGGGAATCGTTGTCATGTGGTGGGCTCCATGGTGTTCAGTTGCTCGACCTTGTTCAGCTGCTCGACTCAGGAATGGGTGGGGTGCAGCCGCAGGAGAGGTTGACCGGGGGAGACGGGGTCACCGTCTTCGACCAGCCACTCGATGACTTGGCCGCCGTGGGGTGCGGTGACGTCAAACGTGTCCCGCAGGGTGTTCACGGCAGCGACCACGGAGCCGGGAACCACGGTGGCGCCAGGCTCGGAACGGGTGAATCTGACAACGCCCTTGGCCGGTGCGATGACCAAGCGCCAGGTGGGGCTGTCGGCGATCTGGTTGGGCTGTCCGTGCTCACGCACCATGCGGTGGGCCGCGGAGAGCTGGTCGGGAGACTTGAGAGCCAGGACCTCTACGCCCGGAAGTCCCCGCTTGGCCAGGTTGGCCAATGCCCCGGCCGGCGGGATCTCGATCAGGCCGGTGACCCCGAGGTCCTTGAACGTCTCCATGCAGAGGTCCCAGCGGACCGGGCTGCTGATCTGGGTCACCAGGCGGTTGAGAACCTCGCGACCGCTGTGCACCACCGTCCCGTCCCGGTTGGACACCAGACGAGAGCGGCTGTCGTGGGTGGAGATCGCGCGAGCCATGTCACCCATCCGCTTGACGGCCGAGGCCATGTGCTCGGTGTGGAAGGCTCCGGCAACCTGCAGCGGGATCACACGTGCCTTGGCGGGTGGGTCCGCGCTCAGTGCCGCGAGCTGCTCCAAGGTGCCGGCGGCCACGATCTGCCCTCCGCCGTTGTTGTTTGCGGCGGTGAGGCCGTGCCTGAGCAGGGTCTGTTCCACGTCGTCCTTGTCGCCGCCCAGGATGGCGCTCATGCCCGTGGCGCTCACCGCGCTCGCCTCTGCCATGAGCTGCCCGCGCTCGCGGACCAGGACCATGGCCTGCTCGGCGCTGATGACGCCGGCTGCGGCTGCCGCGGTGATCTCGCCGACCGAGTGCCCGGCGCCACCGGCAACCAGGCGGAAACCGTCCGCTGGGTGCTCGAACAAGGCAAGCAGCGAGATGAGACCCGCGCCGACGATCAGTGGCTGCGCGACGGCGGTGTCCCTGATCGTCTCGGCATCGGACTCGGTGCCGTGCTTGACCAGGTCGAGGCCGGCGACGGTAGAAAGCCACTGCATACGGTCGCGGAAGCCGGACAGCTCGAGCCAGGGCGCGAGGAAGCCGGGGGTCTGGGAGCCCTGTCCAGGGCAGACGATGACGAGCACCACTTAAGCCTCGCGCCTGAGCCGTGATCATGTTGTGACCGACCGACACCAACTATCGCGACTCCATTTGGAGGGTTCCTCCAAAAGACTCGTTTAGAGGGTTTCTCCAAGAAGCGATGCGTCGTGAGTCGTGGGCAGCTCGGGCTCATGGCCCTCCAGCGAACGCCGCCACTGCCGTCGGGTGGACTCGGCCAGGCGTCCGACCGCGAGCGCCATCCGCACGGTGTGTGCCTCGCGGGGATGGCTCAGGTCATAGCCGGTCACGGTGGCGATACGTCCGAGCCGGTAGCGGACGGTGTTGGGGTGCACAAACAGGATCCTGGCTGTGGACTCGAGGCCACCGCCGCCGTCCAGATAGGTGGACGCGGTCTCGAACAGGGCGCTCCCCGCAGCCAGAAGCGGACGGTAGACACGCTCGATGAGGGCAAGGCGGGCCTGGGCGTCACCGGCCAGCACCCGCTCCGGCAGCAGATCGTCGGCGAGGACGGGACGGGGCGCATCGGGCCAGGCGCGGGCAGCATCCAGGCCAGAGAGCGCAGCCCGCGCCGAGCGTCCCGCGGCGAACAGGTGCGGCACTGTGGGCCCGATGACGATGGGGCCGTCGCCGAAGCACTCGGCCAACGCGTGGACAGTGGCCGTGGGGTCCTGCAGGCCCCCGAGGATGGCGACCAGACGTCGTCTCTGCACTGCAGCCAGGGACTCGATCCCATGGTGCGATGCGGCTCGCCGGAGCGTGTCCACGACCCCCTCGGTGTCGCCGTCAGGCGTGGAACCGGCGATCACTGCGACGTGGTTGACCGACCCCCAGCCCAGCGCGGACGCCCGGGACTGCATCGAGTCGTCGGCCTCACCACGCAGGACGGCGTCGACCACCAGCGACTCCAGCCGCGCGTCCCAGGCGCCTCGGGCCTCGGCGGCGCGAGCGTAGATCTGAGCGGCGCCGAAGGCGATCTCGCGTGAGTAGCGCAGCACGCCCTCGCGCAGGATCTGTTCCTCGCCGGGAGCCGCGAGCTGGGCGACGTCGTCCTCAATGACATCCACGACCGCGCGGACCAGCTCGAGCGTCTGTGCCAAGCTGATGGACCGGGTCAGCTCGCGCGGTGCGGTCCCGAACACGTCCACCGAGATCTGGGGGTTTTCGCTGGGGTCGCGGTACCACGCAAGGAAGCCCGCGATGCCGGCCTGAGCGACGAGTCCGACCCATGAGCGGTCCTCTGCCGAGAGGGCGCGGTACCAGTCGTGTCGGGACTCCATGTACTTGTTCGCAGTGGCCGACAGAGCGCCGGTGCTGCGCTCGATGCGCCGTTGTGTGGCCGCGCTGCCGCGCGGACGTGTGGCTGCCATAAGGTCAGCCTAATTGTATGCCGGGCACAATGACCCCATCGCGCGTCCATCAGTTCATCGGCGTCGGGTGCCACCGCGCGGTTGGCTGCTCTC
>PKWT01000172.1 GCA_003132125.1 Micrococcales bacterium
CGTCGCAGGGCGGCGTCCCGCTCCAGCCGGATGGTGTCGCGCCGGCGTCGATCGGCGATGACCGCGGCGAGCACGACCTCGGGATGGACGCCGGAGGGGGGCAGGGGAGACACATAGGCGACCACCTCGTCGTGCAGCTGCCCGCCGAGGGTCGCGCGAGACTGCGGGCTCAACAACGGCGCGCGCATGAGGAACTGGCGGACCGCCATGGCCAGGCCGTCGGGCAGTCGGGCGATGTCGGCGTCGGCAGCCCAGGCAGCCAGCTGGAGAGGCATCATCGGAGGTGGCGGCAACGTCATGTGCACCCGTTCCCGCACGACGTACGTACCGGCGGCATAGTCACCGAGCCGCTTGCCCTTGTTGCTCACAATCGCGCTCACCAAGGCGGGGACCCCGACCAAAGCCCAGATCTCGACGAAGCCGACGAGCGCGCGGGTCAAGGCATGGCGAAACCCGATCGGCCCCGCGTCGTCGCGCACGGTCCGAAGACCCGTGGCGAGCTTGCCCACCGAGCGACCGCGGGTCAGGGTCTCCAACGTGGCCGGCAGCGCGACGGTGACGACCACCAGAAGCAGGGTCATGGCGATGCGGATGATGGCCTCGTCGGCGTTCTCGGTCATCGACGAGGACACGAAGAGGCCGATCCACAGGGCAGCGCCGGCAACCAGCAGGTCCAGGAAACCGGACAGCGCGCGGATGGCGATCCCGGCCGCGGGCAGCTCCAGGGCGACCGCCTCGCCGGTTACGAGGTCGTCGGCCCCGACGCCCACAGTGCTGTTGCTCATACGGTGCTGTCGCCCATGATTGCCAAGCGTATCCGGCTGGGGCGGGCGCCGGACGACCGCGAATACAGTGTGAACGTGGATCTCGACGCGTTCGTGGCAGCGCACCAGGGTGAGTGGAGCCGCCTTGAGTACTTGGCGCGTCACGGATCGGCCAGCGGCGCGGAGGCCGACGAGATCCTCGACCTGTATCAGCGGGTGGCCACCCATTTGTCCGTGGTCCGTTCGGCGGCCCCGGACCCCAGCCTGGTGACGTACCTGTCGTCCCTTCTTGCGCGAGCCCGAACCCGTTCTGCCGGAACGAGATCGGTGGCATGGTCGGACCTACGGGGCTTCTTCACCGACACGTTCCCCGCTGCTCTCTACCGGACCCGGCGGTGGTGGATCGTCACTGCGTTCGCCAACATCGGGGCATCGCTGGTCATCGGGTGGTGGTTCCTCTCGCACCCGCAGTTCGAGTCCTCGCTGATGTCTCCGTCCGAGATCGACAAGCTTGTCAACACAGACTTCGAGCACTACTACAGCGAGTTCGCGGCGTCGCACTTCGCCGCGCTGGTCTGGACTCACAACGCCTGGCTCACGGCGATCTGTATCGCGCTCGGTGTCCTCGGCGTCCCGGTGGTCTATCTGTTGTTCGAGAACGTCCTGAACCTGGGGTTCATGGGCGCGGTCATGATCAACCATGACCGCGGCGCATTGTTCTTCGGTCTGATCCTGCCGCACGGACTGCTGGAGCTGACAGCGGTCTTCGTGGCCGGTGCGACCGGCCTGCGGTTGTTCTGGGCCTGGATCGACCCTGGCCCGCGGACCCGTGGGCGGGCCGTTGCCGAGGAAGGTCGTTCAGCCATGGCTGTGGCCCTCGGCCTGGTGGTTGTGCTGGCGGTCTCGGGAGTTGTCGAGGCGTTCGTCACCCCCTCGCCGCTGCCTACATGGGCCCGCATCACCATCGGTGTGATCGTCGAGGTGGCCTTCATCGCCTATGTGTTCACGGTCGGTCGATGGGCGTGGCAGCGGGGCGCAACCGGCGATGTGTCGGCGCGCGATGCGGGCGACACGGCACCCGTCGTGGGTTGATCGACTACAGCAGGCCCTTGCTCTTGAGCATCAGGTAGTGGTCGGTCAAGGCCACCGGAAGCTGCTCCGGCTCGGCGTCGATCACATGGACACCGAGGTGTCGCAGCACTTCTGCGGTGCGTTCGCGCAGACCGAGAGTGCGTTCAGCGGCGGCAGCGTCATACACGCGCGAGGTGCTGCTGACGTCGGCTGCCATCGCCGAGAGGGCAGGGTCGGCGACCGAGGCAAGGACCACCCTGTGGTGCCGGGTGAGCGTGGCCAGCGTCGGCAGCAGGCTCTCCTCGATGGCCGCCGGCTCAAGGGGAGTCAGCAGCACGACCAGGGATCTGCGGCGGCTCAGCGCCGAGATCGCGCCTGCCATCATCGACCAGTCGGCCTCCAGCAGGGCCGGCTCCAGCGGGGCCATTGCCGTCACGAGGTCGCCCAAGAGGGTCGTGCGGGCCGCGCCGCTGAGACGGGCACGGACCTGCCGGTCGCCGGCGAGGAAGTCCACGTGGTCACCTGCCCTGGAGGCGAGCGCGGCCAACAACAGCGAGGCGTCCATGGCCGCATCCAGCCGAGGTGTGTCACCCACTCGGCCCGCCGATGTTCGGGAGGTGTCGAGAACCAGGATCAGGCGTCGGTCACGCTCTGGCTGCCAGGTGCGCACGACGACTGCGGTGCGTCGAGCGGTCGCCCGCCAGTCGATGCTGCGGACGTCGTCGCCGACGACATAGTCGCGCAGCGAGTCGAACTCGGTGCCGGCGCCACGAGTGCGGACCGCGGAGCGTCCGTCGAGCTGCCGAAGGACGGCAAGCCGGCTGGGCAGGTGCTTTCGTGAGGTGAACGGCGGCAGGGCACGGATGACCCCTTCGATCGGGAACGACCGCTGTCGGGCGGCCAGGCCCAGCGGCCCCAGGCTGCGCACCGTGACCCGGTCGGCCCGCCGGTCGCCACGACGGGTGGGCGTCAGCGTGGTCCGCAGGGCAACGCGCTCACCGCTGCGGACATCGACCGTATGCCGGTCGCTCGCGGCCCCCGCGGACGGTTGCCAGGCGTCGCGAACGATGCCGTGCAAACGCCGAGGCGTCGGATTTGTCAGCCAGAGTGTGGTCGACCCGCTCACGCCGAGCCGCACCTGATGGACGATGTCGCGACCGAGCACGAGCTTGCTGGGGCTCAGCGCGAGCAGGAGGTCGAGCCCGATCGCGCACAGTGAGACCAACCACCAGAGCCGGACGGTGGTCATCGTCGGCTGGAGCCATACGGCGACCAGGCCCAGCATCAGAAGAGCGGGCGCGCGCCCGGTCAGGGCCATGGTCAGCGGGGGACCGGCACGGACGAGAGTGCGCTGGCCAGTACCGACCCGACGTTGACGCCCTCGAGCTCGGCCTCCGGTCGCAGCGAAAGTCGATGGGCCAGGGTCGCGTGCGCGAGCGCCTTGACGTCATCGGGGGTCACGAACTCGCGCCCGCTCAGCCAAGCCCACGCACGACTGGTTGCCATCAGCGCAGTGGCCCCACGGGGGCTTGCGCCGAGCGAGAGGGATGGAGACTGTCGCGTCGCTCGAGCGATGTCCACGATGTATCCGGCTACCTCCGGCGAGACGGTCACAGCCAGAACAGCGGCCACCCCCGCATCGAGGTCGGCTGAGCCGGCGACGGCTCGCAATCCTGCCGCGGCCAGGTTGCGGGGGTCGAAGCCGGAGGCGTGCCGCTGAACCACCGTGATCTCGTCCTCGCGCGGGGGCAGAGGCAGCTCGACCTTGAGCAGGAAACGGTCGAGCTGGGCCTCGGGCAGCGGGTAGGTGCCTTCGTACTCGACCGGGTTCTGGGTGGCGGCGACCATGAATGGCGACGGCAACAGCCGGGGTACACCTTCGACGGAGACCTGGCGCTCCTCCATGGACTCCAGCAGTGCGGCCTGCGTCTTGGGCGGCGTCCGGTTGATCTCGTCGGCGAGCAGCAGGTTGGTGAACACCGGCCCTTCGCGGAAGGAGAACTCGGCACTGTGGGGGTCGTAGATCAGCGAGCCGGTGATGTCACCGGGCATCAGGTCCGGGGTGAACTGCACCCGTTTGGTCTGGACATCGAGGGCCGCGGCCACCGCGCGGATGAGCAGGGTCTTGGCGACGCCGGGCACGCCCTCGAGCAGGATGTGCCCACGACTCAGCAGCGCGATGAGGATGCCGGACACCGCTGCGTCCTGTCCCACGACCGCCTTGGCGACCTCGTGGCGGACGGCAATCAGCGCGGCCCTGGCCTCGTCGGATGAGGTGCTGGCCCTGGTTGTCTGGCTGACGTCAGTCATGGTCGGCGTACTTCCTTCTCGAGTGCGATGAGGTTGTTGGCGAGTTCCAGGAGTGACGAGTCGTCATGCACCGCAGACGAGCTCAGCAGGTCCAGCACGTCGCGGTAGCTCCGACCGCTGACCGCAGCCGCCGCCGCCGCCACGCTGCTGACCGCTGACGATGCAGACAACCCAAGGTATGCCGTCAGCCGCCTTCGCGTTGCGAGCTGGAGCACCGCCAGGGCTCGGGTGCGGTCGTGGGACTTGCGATACATCCGACCACGGCTCTCAGTGGTCTCGACGGCGCGGACGATGACAGGCAGAGGCTCGGTGACCAGACGCCCGAGGCGACGTCCCCGCCACAGGCACAGGAACACGACGGCTGACGTCGCCACGGCCACGCCCGGCCCGAACCACAAGGGCGCGATGGCGCGCGATGAGCTTTCGGAGGGTGCGACGTCGGCCAGGGAGGGGACGTACCAGATCAGATGGTCGGTCTGTCCGAAGAGGTGTAGGGCGATCGCGGCGTTGTCGGAGTCGAGGATGGTGCCATTGCTGATCAGAGTGTCGTCGCCGAGCAGGATCACCGGCGGTCGACCTGCGGCGCCAGGCAGGCTGACCATCGCGCCGCCACCGTCGCTCTTGTCGGGGAAGCAGGTCGTCGCGCCGGAGTCGCTTCCGGTCGCCGTGTATGCCCGGCCCGCTTGCGCCAGCCGGAAGTCCGCTCCCACCTCGGCGCCCGTGCACGCGGCTGCCGGCTTCGTCAGATTCGCGAGGTGGGAGTCGACCGGCAGGCCCATGCCCTGGGTGACCTCGGGGTCGGGGCCAAGCAGGATCAGGCTGGCTGCGGGCGCGGCGTGTGCCAGCGCCGCTCGGGCCGTCCGACCCGACAGACGCAGGGTGTGGGTGATCACGACCGTCGAGGTGCCGTCGACGGTCTCGTCGAGCAGCTCGCGTTGGCTGCGCACGACGGACACCCTGACGCCGTGGTCGCTCAGCACGTGGGCCAGGGCCTGGGCTCCGGAGTAGCCGGGGTTTGCCGGGTCGAGATCGTCGGTGTTGCTGCGACCAGCGGGGCTCAGCAGGGTCACTGCCAGGGTCGCGGCCAGGAGCACGACCGCCACGATCAAGGGCGCAACCCAGCGGGGGCGTTTGAGCGTGAGGGGCCTGGAGACCGCGGCGACTGAGGTCCTCTTCATACTGTGGTCATCGTCATACGGTCAGGTCCTGGAGGGATGCTGCCACCGGCGCGGGGCGGGTCTTGACCAGCTCGGCGTCGAGCTGCCGGACGAGGCCAGCCTGTCCCGAGGTGGCAAGGCGATGGCCGTAGCGAATGGCGTCGAACATGTTCGCCGCCTGTGCGAGTCGGACCGCGTGGTCGGGGAAGGGCTGCGCCAGCTCGAGACTCACCTCGTGCGCAGTACGTCCGGGCGAGTCATCCAGGAGCGTGCGATCGCTCATGTCCTTGGCGATGGCGCGGAATCCATCCAGGACAGCGTCGTCATAGCGTCCGTCGTCGAAGGCCGCGGAAGCCAGCATGCGATAGGTGCTGGCGGTGATCGTCGGGTCCACGAGCACTGCCCCGTCAGGGCGGGCGGCGACTGGATTTCGGCGGACCTTGGGCAGGACCCAGACGAGGAGTGCGATGGTGGCCACCGCCATCAACGCGGTGATGACCGGGGATATCCCGCTGTTGGCCAGGTTGTTGGCTCCATCGAGCAGCTTGCCAAGCTGGTCGAGGATCCACCGAATCGCGGTGTCTAGCCACGGGTCGTGGTAGTCCGGGCCGCTCAGCTCGTCACCGAGCCATCGCCGTGCCTCGGCCGGGGTGGGATCCAGACCACCCTTGGGTGACCAGCCCGCCGCAGCCATGCAAAGTGACCAGCTCGCCGGCATCATGAGTTGGCGTTCAGATCCGCGTTGCGGGGTTGGCCTGGGCCTCACGGATCAGCACGACATCGAGTGCCTCGAGGCGCATCCGGCGATCGATGTAGAGCAGGCCGGTCACGGCCGCCACGAAGGGTGTTGTGATCGCCCCCGAGAGCAGCGCCGACAGGTGGGAGACGAACATGGCCACCATCTGCCCGCCTTCGCCGTCCTGCCCCGCCATGGCTGCGATGGCGACGCCGACGATCGAGAAGGGCATCCCGAGCATTGCCCCGACCATCGCCGCCAGCACACCGGCCGCCAGCGTGATGCCCAGGATGCGCCAGAACGCGGCCGCCCCTTTGGTGAGGGCGAACGAGCGGCGCAACCCTGCGAACACCCCGTGGCCCTCGAGGACGATCGCGGGTGCGGCCAGCGAGATCTTCGTCGAGACATAGACGGCCAGGACGACGGTGCAGAGGACCCCGAGGAGCAGCACGGCTGTTCCCGCGCCGACGGTGTCATTGACCAGCAGCAGGACTCCGGGCCCGATCAGCAACACCGCTGACACGAGGCTGAACAGCCCGCTCAGGATCAACAATGCGAGCAACGACAGGAGTCGTCCGCGCGTGGACCGCCAGGTCTGACCGAGGTCTGGTTTGCGGCCCAGGACCGCTTGGCCCACGACAAAGATCAGCAGCCCGCTCAGGAGGGCGGTAGCGAGTGCGGTGGACAGGCTTTGGATCAGCGTGGCGGGAACTCCGATGAACGCCCCGGTCTCCGGTCCGTACCTGCTCACGACACTGGCCGTCAGATGGGTCGCGCCGATCCCCAGGACGGCTGACGGGACAAGGAACGCGGCCAGCGCCAGCGCGGACATTCCGACCATCGACTTCGGGTTGAAACGAACGGCTTTGACCGCGCCGTCCAGGATGTCACCGAGCTGCAGCGGCCGCAGCGGAACGATGCCCGGCTTGTGCGCGGTGAGCATCGGGATCTGTCGCATGGCGCTTTGTGGCTGCAGCGGGAGACCGCCTGGCGGTGGCCCGGCGTACGACGGACCGGGCGCAGGGTCGCCACCAAGTGGTCCAGGGGCGGAAGACCCGCCGGTCGCCGTCATGTGTCTCCCAAGTCGATCGGGTATCGCTCCATGATGTCAGGGGGTCGTCCCGACGAGTGCCGCAACGGCGGTCATCGCCTCGGCCGCGGACACAGGTTGGGCCCCGAGCCGGACATGTCGGGCCACGATCTCGGGCTCCTGTCGGCACAGGATCAAGCCGCGACGCCACAGTACCCACGGCGGCTTGCGGCGTTCGGCCAGGTCGCGGATCAGGCGGCGGCAGAACGTCAGCCACGGGCCCGAGTGGACGCAGAAGGCGACCGCGAGGACGTCGGCTTTCACCAAGACTTCAATGATCTCGGCAGCGAAGATGCCCTCAGCCAGGATCAGCTGGCCGGGTTCGGCCGTGACGGCCGAGTCACCCACGGTGCGGGATGAGCTGATGTCGTAGGTCGGCAGCTTCACAGCTCCGTCCCGGCACAGGTCAATCAGTGCCTGAATCGCTGCGTCGGCGTCCCAGGACCGCGGGTTGTCCCAGTCAGGGACGCCCATCGGGAGGATCGGCAGGGACGGGTCGTCCCCGTCGCGGTAGAAGTCGTCCAGCCGGACGATCGGCCATCCATGGCGCTCCTGGAGGTGGGCCGCCAGCCGTGACTTGCCGGCACCGCTCGGGCCGGCCACGATCACGACACGTCGTCGGCCGTCGCGGGGCAACGGTTCGTCCACGGCTGGTCGACGGTATTCACGGCGCCGAAGTCTCATGGGCAGCCGTCCAGGTGGAGAGGCACTACTGGCCTTTGGGGTGCCAAACGGTCTTGGTCTCCAGGTAGGCCTTCATCCGGCTCAGGTCCGGCGTAGGGGACCAATCCGGCTCGACCGCGGCCGTGTCGTTGCCAGCCGGGCGCAGAACGCGTTTGAGATTCTCCGCTGCGGCACGTTCAAGGTCCGCCCACGCGAGGTCGTCGACGTCAGCGGCGCCGGCCAGGTCGATGGCATTGACGTCCTGGTGAGAGGCCAGCCACGGTGCGATCTCGGCGGTGCGTCCGGTGATCAGGTTGATGACTCCCGCTGGCACGTCGGAGGTCGCGAGGACCTCCGAGAGCGTGATGGCGGGAAGTGGCCGGTGCTCACTGGTCAGGACCACCGCGGTGTTGCCGCTGACCACGATGGGTGCCAGCACAGAGACCAGGCCCAGCAGCGAAGAGCGTTGCGGTGCAAGGGCGGCCACCACTCCGGTGGGCTCGGGCGCGGAGATGTTGAAGTACGGCCCTGCGACCGGGTTGACCCCACCCAGGACCTGGGCGAGCTTGTCGGACCACCCGGCATACCAGACCCAACGATCGATGGCCGCTGAGACGACCTTGTCCGCGCGGTCCGGCGTAAGTCCCTCGGCCGCCGCGACCTCTGCGGCGAACTGTGCGCGTCGGCCTTCCATCAGCTCGGCCACGCGATAGAGCACCTGACCACGGTTGTATGCCGTGGCCGCGGCCCACTTCCCGAGGGCGCCCCGGGCCGCCACGACGGCGTCGCGGGCATCCTTGCGGGAGCCCATCGCGGCGTTTGCCAAAAACCTCCCCCGGCTGTCGCTCACCTCATAGGTGCGACCTGACTCGCTGCGCGGGAACGCGCCACCGATGTAGAGCTTGTAGGTCTTGCGCACCTCGATCCGTTGCTCCGCGGCGGCATTCGGTCGAGTCGCCTTGCGTCGAGCCGCGGTGGGACTCATCAGTTCGCTCCTGTCGTGACGTAGCCCTCAAGGCCATGGCGTCCACCTTCGCGGCCGTAGCCGGACTCCTTGTAGCCGCCGAAGGGAGAGGTTGGGTCGAAGCGGTTGAAGGTGTTGGCCCAGACCACCCCGGCGCGCAGCTGGTCGGCCATCCACAGGATGCGGGAGCCCTTCTCGGTCCAGATCCCGGCGGAGAGCCCGTAGGGCGTGTTGTTGGCTTTGGCGACCGCCTCCTGTGGAGTGCGGAACGTCAGCACTGACAGAACCGGCCCGAAGATCTCTTCCTGGGCGATTCGGTGCGACTGGGAGACCCCGGTGAAAATCGTTGGGGCGAACCAGAAGCCGCGCTCTGGCAGCACGCAGGGTGCACTCCAGCGAGTCGCTCCTTCGGCCTCCCCGGCATCCGCCAGCTCGCGGATCCGGGCGAGCTGTGCTGCTGAGTTGATGGCACCGACGTCGGTGTTCTTGTCCATCGGGTCACCGACGCGCAGCGTCTGCAGGCGCCGTTTGAGTCTCATGATCACGTCTTCGGCGACGTTCTCCTGGACCAGCAGCCGGGACCCGGCGCAGCAGACGTGGCCCTGGTTGAAGAAGATCCCGTTGACGATCCCCTCGACCGCCTGGTCGATGGCGGCATCATCGAAGACGATGTTGGCCGCCTTGCCGCCGAGCTCGAGAGTGGCTCGTTTGCGTGTCCCGGCGATGGAGCGGGCGATGTCCTTGCCGACCTCGGTCGATCCGGTGAAGGCGATCTTGTCGACGTCGGGGTGGCGGATCAGCTGGGAGCCGGTGCGGCCGGTCCCGGTGATGATGTTGACCACCCCCGCCGGCAGGTCGGCTTGCTGGCAGACCTCGGCGAACAG
>PKWT01000300.1:0-4119 GCA_003132125.1 Micrococcales bacterium
GTGGCGTCGACGGACGAGTCGCCGTAGGTCGAGGACTCGTCGTAGGCCGCGTCGTCGTCATAGCGATCGTCCTGAATCTCAGGGAAGCGCTCGGTCATCGTGCCAGCTCCCGAAGGGCGGCACGCAGCAGGGCGGACACGTTCGGCGCCCCACCGGTTTCGGCCTGCACGGCCAGAGGTTGGACTGCCACAACGGCCTCCTCTGCCTGCTTGGAAGACCACCCGAGACCGACCAGCGCGTCGTGCACCTGGGCCGTCCACTCGGCCTCGACGCGACGCGGTGCCGCAGAAGCGGCGGGGCCCGACGACGGAAGGCCGATCTTGTCGCGAAGCTCCAGGACGATGCGTTCTGCGCCCTTCTTGCCGATACCCGGGACCTTGGTCAGCGCAGCCAGATCACCACCGCTCACAGCCCGACGCAACCCGTCCGGGGTGTGAACGGCCAGCATGGCCAGCGCGATTCGGGGTCCAACCCCCGAGACGGTCTGGACCAGGTCAAAGACCACCCGCTCGTCCTCTTCGGCGAACCCGTAGAGCGTCAGAGACTCTTCGCGGACGATCAGAGTGGTGGCCAGCACGGCCTCGACACCAGGCCGCAGGGAAGCTGCCGTCGCCGCAGTGGTGTGCAGCCACAGGCCCACTCCCCCGACCTCGATCACCGCGGCATCCAGACCGACGGACAGGACCACCCCACGTACAGAGGCGATCATCGGCTTCCTGCCTTGGCGCGTTGGGAAGCAGCGGCTTGGGCAGCAACGGCGACCTGCAAGCGGTTCTGGGCGGTGCCACGCCATACGTGACAGATGGCCAGGGCCAGCGCGTCCGCAGCATCCGCGGGCTTGGGCGGGGTGTCCAGCCGCAGGATGCGGGTGATCATCGCGGTGACCTGGGTCTTGTCGGCCCGACCGTTGCCGGTCACCGCGGCCTTGACCTCGGTAGGCGTATAGAGCGCCAGCGGCAGCCCGAGGCGTGCGGCGGCGAGCATCGGGACCGCAGAGGCCTGGGCAGTGCCCATGATGCCCTTGATGTTGGCCTTGGCGAACACTCTTTCGACGGCGACTGCGTCAGGCTCGTAGCGCGCCAGCCACTCGTCGATCTCGGTCTGCAGAGTCAGGAGGCGCTCGGCCGGGTCATCTGAGGGCGGAGTGCGGACCACACCGACGGCGATCATCCGCAACGGCTTGCCCAGCCCGCCCTCGACCACACCCAGACCACAACGGGTCAGCCCGGGGTCGACACCCATGACACGCACCCTGATGCTCCTCACCTGTTCCGAACACCTGTTCGGATAGAAACCTACAACGCGGCGCCCCCATGTCGAGGGCGCCGCGCCGTGTGGACCTGTATGCCGGGCCAGCTCAGTCCTCGTCCTCGTCCAGCTCAGCGAGGATCTCGTCGCTCACGTCGCCGTTGGTCCAGACGTTCTGGACGTCATCGCTGTCCTCCAGGGCCTCGATCACCCGAAACATCTTGCGAGCCCCGTCGAGGTCGAGCTCGATCTCCAGCGTGGGGATGAACGCCGCCTCGGCCGAGTCGTAGTCGATGCCAGCCGCCTGGAGTGCGCTACGGACGGCCACGAAATCGGTCGGCTCGCTCACGATCTCGAAGGCCTCGCCGAGGTCGTTGATCTCCTCGGCGCCGGCGTCCATGACGACCTCGAGCAGGTCGTCCTCGCTCTGTTCGCCCTTGGGCACGATGACGATGCCCTTGCGGGTGAAGACGTAGGACACGCTGCCGGGGTCAGCGAACTGGCCGCCGTTGCGAGCGAGGGCCGTGCGCACCTCGGCGGCCGCACGGTTGCGGTTGTCGGTCAGGCACTCGATCAGGACTGCGACACCGTTGGGCGCATAGCCCTCATAGGTGATGGTCTGCCAGTCGGCGCCGCCGGCCGTCGCACCGCTGCCCCGCTTGACGGCGTTGTTGATGTTGTCGTTGGGGACGCTGAGCTTCTTGGCCCTTTGGATCGCATCGAACAGGGTCGGGTTGCCGGCGACGTCGCCGCCCCCCGTGCGGGCAGCCACCTCGATGTTCTTGATCATCTTGGCGAAGAGCTTGCCTCGCTTGGCGTCGATCACGCCCTTCTTGTGCTTGGTCGTCGCCCACTTGGAGTGACCGCTCATCGTTTCTCCCTCGCCTGCCGGACCGTCATCGAAACCCTGCGACCGTGCAACTGTGTAACGCTTTTGAACTGTGTGCCCTCTTGAGAATGCTGCCGATCCTACTGATCGGTGCCTTGCTCTCAGCGCAGGGCCGTGCGAACCATCTGCATGAAGTACTCGTGGATGCGGTGGTCCCCGGTGACCTCGGGGTGGAAAGACGTCGCGAGCAGGTTGCCCTGCTGGATCGCGACAACCCGGCCTCGTGCCGGACCATTCTCCACCGTTGCCAGAACCTCGATGTCGGCGCCCATCTCCTCCACCCAGGGCGCCCTGATGAAGACTGCCTTGAACGTCTGCGGATGGCCTTCTGGCGCAGTCGTCTGTCCGGCGATACGCGGGATGTGGAGGTCCTCCTCGAAGGAGTCCACCTGACGCCCAAAAGCGTTGCGCCGGACCGTGATGTCGAGACCACCCAACGTGTCCTGGTCCGGCCGGGCGTCCGCGATCCGGTCGGCAAGCATGATCATGCCGGCGCACGAGCCGTAGACCGGCATGGCGTCGGCAATCCGCTTGCGCAGTGGCTCCTGCAGGTCGAACGCGCGAACGAGCTTGTCCATGGTGGTCGACTCACCACCGGGGATCACCAGCGCGTCGACGTCGTCGAGCTCACGCGGACGGCGCACGCCGATGACGTGCGCGCCCAGAGCCGACAGGGCGTGCACGTGTTCGCGCACATCGCCTTGGACGGCCAGGACGCCAATGCGGAGAGTTGATGTGCTCACGCGCCAAGGCTATGCGGCTCGGTCACGGCGCACGTGGCAGGTCCAGCTGGCGACCAGAGGACCAACCGTCGCGGATCGGCAGGATCGCCCGGATCGCCTGGTTGTGCGGTTGGCTGGTTTGTTTCGTCAATGCCGCGCTCACGATCGGCAACCATGCAACAAACCGGCTCACGCCGCGTTGATCTCCCCATCCACAGGCTTCTTCCAGCGGGTCGACGGGTGGTGTCCTGAGGGCCGAGTCTGCTGGGATGAACGATCTGCTGGTCGCATGCCTCTCCGCTCACGGCGGTCTGGTCACGGCGGTGGAGGCATACTCCTGCGGCTACACCAACGTCAGCCTGCACCGGCTCGTGGCCTCGGGTGATCTGTTCAGGGCTCGGTCCGGCTGCTTCGTGGATGGACGACTGCTCACTGACGCGAGCCCAGAGACGCGACACGCACTGAAGGCTCGAGCCGTCTCTCGAGGCTATCGACAGCCTCACGCCATCAGTCACGTCTCAGCGCTGATGGTCCATGGCCTGCCCCTCCTGAACTTCACGGCAGACGCGGTGTACCTGACCCTGACCGAGCCAGGCTTCCCGAGGACATTGAGCGGGCTGCGGGTCCATCCCGAGCTGCCGGACTCGGTTGCGCGGCGCCGTGGCGGTAGCAGTGTCGTGCACCCTGCCCTCGCCGTCGTCCAGTCCGCGGCGCTCGTCGGCGTGACGGCCGGTGTCGCCGCGGCCGACGCAGCGCTGCACGCCGGTCAGGTCACCAGGGACGATCTCGAGATAGCCCTGCGCGTCGCCCGACTGGGACCAGGCCGCAGAGACGCGTGAATCGCCGTCGAGCTGAGTGAAGCGTTGACGGAGTCCCCCGGTGAGTCGTGGGCGCGGGTGCTGTTCGTGTCACTGGGGTTGCCGACCGTCGAGCCTCAGGTGGTGATCCGGGACGAGCGTGGGAGTCTCGTGGGTCGAGTCGACTTCCTGTTCAGGGCCCAGCGCACCATCGTCGAGTTCGACGGGCTGGTCAAGTACGGCGTGGCGGACTGGTCGGGCGCACCCGGATCAGCCGTTAGCAGGTTTGTTGCATCAATCCCGCCCGCTCGACTGGCAACGGTGAAACAAACCGGCTAACGCCCAACGTGTTGCCCCTCGCTGGCGGGGTCAGTGACTACCAGCCGCGCTGGGAAAGTCGGTGCGGCTCGGGCAGCTCTTCGACGTTGATGCCGACCATGGCCTCGCCCAGACCGCGGGAGAC
>PKWT01000300.1:4183-10183 GCA_003132125.1 Micrococcales bacterium
AGGTACAGCTCGTCCTCGCTCATGGAGGACAACCGGCGGATCTCGCCACTGATCACGCGCATGTGCATGGTGGCGTTGGAGACGTCACCGGTGCCGGCCTCGCCCTTGGAACGGATCATCGCCGCACCCTCGCTGATCCGGCGCAGGGCTTCACCCAGGTTGGTCGCGCCACAGACGAACGGAACGGTGAACTTCCACTTGTTGATGTGGTGGGCGTAGTCCGCGGGGGTCAGCACCTCGGACTCGTCGATGTAGTCCACACCGAGGCTCTGCAGGACCTGCGCCTCGACGAAGTGACCGATGCGGGCCTTGGCCATGACCGGGATGGAGACGGCCTCGATGATGCCCTGCACCATGTCCGGGTCGCTCATCCGCGAGACGCCACCCTGCGCGCGGATGTCGGCAGGGACGCGCTCGAGAGCCATCACGGCGACGGCGCCGGCGTCCTCGGCGATCTTGGCCTGCTCGACGTTGACGACGTCCATGATGACGCCGCCCTTGAGCATCTCGGCCATACCGCGCTTGACGCGCGAGGTCCCGGTGGCAGGAACGTTTGCGGGGGTGGTCTCTTGCGATGACAAGACGGTGCCTCTTCCGGGTGTCTTACGGTGTTTGCGATGGTTCGGGGACACTCACCATATTAGAGCGTCAGTCGCCCCGCCCGAGCATCGGTAGCTCATCGTCGATCTCGAACGTCTGTGGGAGCTCGGCATGGCCGGCCAGCCGAAGCAGACGCACGCCCGGCTTGCGCCTCACACGGTGCACGTCGGTGACGGCGTCGTTGAGAAACCTGCGGGCCAGCTGCACCCGTTGGTTGGCTGCGGCCACGCGTTGGAGCACCGGGGCGCCAACGGTCTCGTCCGCTCGCAGGTGTGCCAGCGCATCCTCGCCCAGCGCCACCTCGAGGGCCTGGGTCAGGTCGCTCTCGATGGCCTCACGGGATGTCTGATCCGTGGTGTCGGCCTCGAGCGAGTCAGACGCCGCGCTGGCAAGGATGAGCGCACTGGCAGCGTCCAGGGCGCCACAGTTCGCCAGCTCGAGCGTGGCTTCGGCACGGCGTACCAGCTGGGCGTCGAGGACGCTGAGCGCGCCTTCGACCCGGGAGTGCAAACGGTCGAGCCGTGCAGCCCCGTATGAGACGTACCAGGCGATCAGGACCAGCAGCGCAATGCCGCTGACGATCCAGCTGAGGTCCATCACGTGCCTCCTGAGTTTCTTCCGCTACGCAGCAACCGTGCCCACCGCGAGTTGGGCTCGCTGGAGGTGTGCACCGCGGACCGACCGAGGACGACCGTCTCGTAGACCGCCATCACGTCCTCGGCAACCACGGACCAGTCAAAGGCGTTGGCACGCTCACGCCCGGCGACGGCCAGCTGTTCGCGTCGTACTGGGTCGCGCAGCAGCGCGACGACGGCCCGTGCCAGGTCCACGGGGTCCTCGTTCTGGAACAGCTCCCCCGCGTCGCCGCCGTGAAGAACTCGGGTGAATGCCGGCAGGTCGCTGGCCAGCACCGTCGCGCGGGCGCTCATGGCCTCGATCAGGATGATGCCGAAGCTCTCACCGCCGGTGTTCGGCGCAACGTAGACATCCACCGACGCCAGCAGCCTGGCCTTGTCCTCATCACTCACCGGGCCGAGGAACTCGCACGCCGCGGCGGCCTCGGTGGTCATCTTCTGGCGGACGGAGTCGGGGTCGCCCGGACCGGCAATCAGGATCCGGACCCCTGGGATCTCGCGAAGAATGTGCGGCAGTGCCGCCGACAGCACCGGCATACCTTTGCGTGGCTCTTCCATCCGTCCCAGGAAGGCGATCGTGGGACGTTCGACGGTGCCTTCCCATTCGGGCCGCCGTTTGGCCGACGCGAACCGCTCGACGAACACACCGTTGGGGATCACCACAGCATCGCCCCCCAGATGGGTGGTCACCGTGCGGCGTGCGTCCTCGGAGACCGCGATACGGGCGCTGATCTTCTCGAGGCTGGGGCGCAACAGCGGGTATGCCGCCTGCATCGCTCGCGAGCGCAGGTTGGACGAGTGGAACGTGGCCACGATGGGCCCATCCACCGCCCACAGGGCGAGGACAGAGACGCTCGGCGCCACCGGCTCGTGGATGTGGACGACATCGAAACGGCCCGACTCGACCCATCGGCCCACACGGGCCGCAGTCAGTGGTCCGAACGACAGCCGGGCCACCGAACCGTTGTAGCGCACCGGAACCGCATGGCCTGCGTTGACGACATAGTCCGGCAGCGGAGTGTCGTCATCGGCCGGTGCCAGGACGCTGACGAAGTGGCCTTGGGAGATGAAGTGCTCGGCGAGGTCACGCACATGCAGCTGCACTCCCCCGGGAACATCGAAGGAGTAGGGGCTGACGATCCCGATCCTCATGTCAGGTCCGCGGGTCTGGGCTCAGCGGTCGACGCGGATAGGCGGTCGCCGTCGAGGTCCTTGGTGAAGACGCGTTGCATCATGTGCCAGTCGTGGGTGTGTTCGCGGACAGCCTGCGAGAGCACGTCGGCACAGGCCTGGGTCATCGCCTGGACCTTGTCCCGGGACGTGCCCTCGGCGGGAACCTCGACCGCGTCGTGGAACGTCACGACCGTGCGCCAGCCGTGCCCCCGCGGATGGGGCTCGTAGTGGACGATGCAGGGGAAAAGGGCTGCGCCAGTGTTGACCGCCAGTGCTGCCGGCCCGATGGCCATCCTCGCCCGCTGACCGCAGAAGTCGACCTCGACGCCGCCCTTGGTCAGGTCTCGGTCGGCCAGCAGTGCGACGAGCGCCCCGGAACGGCAGGCTTTGGTCAGCTCGCGAAAGACGTCGCTGCCACCGGTCAGAGGGATGATCCGCATGCCCAGCCCCTCGCGGTAGGTCAGGAACTCATCGAAGAGCTCCTCAGGCTTGAGCCGTTCGGCGACCGTGGTCACGGGCGCAAGCTGGGTCGTGGACCAGGCGCCGCCGAAGTCCCAGTTGCCCATGTGCCCCAGGAAGATGACCGCGGACCTGCCGGACTGCAGCTCGGCACGGACCGCGTCGTCGCCA
Source organism: Micrococcales bacterium (assembly GCA_003132125.1). GTDB lineage: Bacteria > Actinomycetota > Actinomycetes > Actinomycetales > Dermatophilaceae > UBA4719. Next base: position 7,222 of record PKWT01000300.1, read on the forward strand.
ACCACCCGAACCCCGTCGATCAGCTCCTCGATGCTGCGGTCGGGAAGTCGGAAGGAGTCACACCAGTAGCGCAGGTAGGAACGCATCCCAGCCCGTACCAGGCTGTCGAGCTCGGCGGGGCTCAGCTCTGGCCGGACGGTGGCGTAGTTGCTGCGCATCCGCTCGACGCTCTTGCCCCGGCGCCGCCATGTGACGTCGGCGATGAGGTCGAACGTGCCATAGGCGAGCCGATCCGGCATCCGGCGCACGAGGGACCAACCCGCGCGATAGGCGGCGAGGGTCGCACGTTCGGACAGCCTGCTCACGCGATCTCGAACGCCTGCCGGCGGACCTCGAGCATCCGCTGGATCACGGTGATCAGGCTCGCCAGCGCCAACAGGGACAGGACCACCGTCAACAGCACCTCGGGAACCCCCAGCCCGACCAGACCCGTGGCGATGAGCACTGCGACCAGTCGATCCGCCCGCTCGGCGATGCCGACGTTGGCGGTCATGCCCAGGCCCTCGGCCCGGGCCTTGGAATAGCTGACGACGCTGCCCAGGATCAGGCAGGCAAGCGCCAGAGCTGCGAGGTATGGCGTGCCGCCGTCGCCGGCATACCAAAGGACGAGCCCGCCGAAGACGGCACTGTCGCCCACCCTGTCCAGGGTTGAGTCCAGGTAGGCGCCCCACCTGCTCGAGCGACCGGAGAGGCGGGCCATGGCGCCGTCGAGGGTGTCGAAAAGCGCGAACATCGCGACGAGGATCGAGCCCCAGAAGAACTCATGACGCGGGTAGAAGCCCAGCGCGCCCACGCAGACCCCGATGGTGCCCACGATCGTGACGACGTCAGGGCTCAGGCCGAGCTTGAGGAACAACCGGGCCAGTGGCGTGAAGAGCTTGGCGACGAAGGCTCGCGCGAATCGGTTCAGCATGGTGGCCCCAGCGTACCGACCTGCCGTACGGGGTTGTGCCGAGCGCCCTGAGACGACATCGTTTTGGCCATGAGCACCAAGACGTCCACGAGCGCATCCGTCCAGCAGGCCACTGCCCCCGGTGACATCCGCAATGTGGTGCTCGTTGGGCACAGCGGCGGCGGCAAGACAACACTGTTCGAGCATCTCGTTGCCGCGACGACCCCGGGCTATCGAGCAAAGCCGATCCTTGATGAGCGCTCCGTGCAGCTCTCGGTTGCCTCCTTCTCGCATGACGGTGTGGTGGTCAACCTCATCGACACCCCCGGCTATCCGGACTTCGTCGGTGAGCTGCGGGCGGGACTACGGGCCGCGGATGCCGCGCTCTTCGTGATCTCGGCCGCCGACGGTGTCGACGGCGCCACCATGCTGCTCTGGGAGGAGTGCGCGGCGATCGGCATGCCGCGGGCGGTCGCAGTGACCAAGCTCGACGCCGGACGGGCCGATTTCGAGGACACGGTGGCGATCTGCCAGCGGGTCTTTGGCGAGGGTGTCATGGCGCTGTACCTGCCGCTGCATGGCGACGACGAGTCGATCGTCGGNNTCCGAACACCGTGAGCTCATCGAAGGTCACCGGTCGGACCTGATCGAGGCGATCATCCAGGAGTCCGAGGACGACACACTTCTCGATCGCTACCTCGATGGTGAGGACATCGACATCGACCTCATCATCTCGGATCTTCTGACGGCCGTCTCCCGCGGTCGTTTTCACCCGGTGATCCCCGTGTCCACCGAGACCGGCGTCGGCACCCTCGAGCTGCTGGAGCTGNNCTGCCGCCGCTCACCTGTGACCCCGATGGACCTCTGGTGGCCGAAGTCATTCGTACGACAGGCGATCCGTATGTCGGCCGGGTCAGTCTCGTTCGCGTATTCAGCGGGACGCTGCGGCCGGACTCGGTGGTTCACGTCTCGGGTCACCTTGACCGTCTCGCCAACGCATCGATCGAGGGGCATGTCGGTCACGACGACGACGAGCGCGTCGGGCTCCTCTCCTCGTCGCTCGGCGACGCGTTGCATCCCAAGCCCTTTGCCATCGCCGGTGACCTATGCGTGGTGGCCAAGCTGACCAAGGCCGAGACCACGGACACGTTGAGCGGCAAGGAGATGCCGGCGCTGGTCGAGCCGTGGATGTTCCCGGACCCGCTGCTGCCGGTGGCCATCACAGCGGCCACGAAGTCTGACGAGGACAAGCTGGCCGGTGCCCTTGCCCGGCTGGTGGCCGAAGACCCCACCATGCGGCTCGAGCACAATCCCGAGACCCATCAGGTGATTCTCTGGACCATGGGCCAGGCTCACGTGGACGTTCTCATGACGCGGCTCCGGGACCGTTACGGCGTCAACGTGGTGTCCGAGCCGCTGAAGGTCGCGCTGCGAGAGACGTTTGTCACCCACGCGATCGGTCATGGGCGGCATATCAAGCAGAGCGGGGGCCACGGTCAGTACGCCGTGTGCAACATCACCGTCGAGCCCCTCGACCGGGGGGCTGGGTTCGAGTTCGTCGACCGCGTGGTCGGCGGGACGGTCCCCCGCCAGTACATCCCCAGCGTGGAGAAAGGGGTTCGCGCGCAGCTTGTGAAGGGCTGCATCGCGGGCTACCCGATGGTCGACCTGCGCGTCACTCTCACGGACGGGAAGTCCCACTCGGTGGACTCCAGCGACATGGCCTTCCAGACTGCCGGGGCGCTGGCCCTGAAGGACGCAGCCTCGCCGCAGACCGTGACCTTGCTCGAGCCGATCGACTCGCTGGTGGTGACTGTGGCCGACGAGTATGTCGGGGCGGTCATGACAGATCTGCAGACGCGCAGAGGCCGGGTCCTCGGGACCGAGCCGGACACGTCAGGTCGCAGCACGATCAAGGCCGAGGTGCCGCAGACCGAGATCACCCGCTACGCCATCGATCTTCGCTCCGTGTCCCATGGAACCGGCGTGTTCACCCGGAGCCCCCACGGCTACGAGCCGATGCCGCCCAACCTGGTCAAGACCCACCTGCCCGAGTGACGGACTACCTCG
>PKWT01000156.1:0-816 GCA_003132125.1 Micrococcales bacterium
CGCCGGTCGTGCCGCCGAACCCCGAACCGCCAAGACCGCCGGCTGCCCCTCCCACGCCGAAGCGTCTGGCGTTGGTGGTGTTCGTCGGTAGCGCGGTGCTGAGATCGGCCAGGACCACCTGCTGGCCCGCGGTCAGGCCTGAGGCGACCTGGGTGGTGAGCGTCCCGGAATACCCGGTCTTGACCACCGCCCGCGTCACGACACCGTTCTTGAAGGTCATGGCGACTGCTTGCCCGTTGCCGAGAGGCGTCAGCGCGGAGTTCGGGACGCTGAGGACGTTGTTCGCGGTGCCGATCAGCAGGCTTACCTCGGCGCGGGCGCCGGACGCGAGCGCGGGGAGAGCGTCAGGAACGAGGACAACCACGGGGTATGTCGGACTGCTGCTGGTCGTCGTCGTCGTCGCTGCCTGTCCGGTCCCTGTCGCGGTCCTGGACGCGGACCCGGCCGACGATGGGGAGGTGGATGTGGATGTGGACGGGAGCAGGCTGATGGAGGTGACCGCACCTGGCACGACGCTGGTTGCGCCCTGTGGCGTCACGTTCGCCTTCTGGCCCACATGCACGTTGGACATCGACGCCAGGGGGACGTTGACGGTGACCTCGACGGCGCCGGGGCCGACGATGACGACGTTGTTGCCATTGCTGGACGCGTCCTTGACCAGGCTGACCGAGCCCACGGTGCCGGCGATCGACGCCTTCAGGGTGGCCGCAGTCAGGTCCGACTGAGCGCTGGTCAGCGCTGCTTCGGCGCTCGTGACGGCGGCTTGGTCTGAGACGACACGGTCGGCGCTGGACTGGCTCGTTGCGCCCGTTCGCG
>PKWT01000156.1:847-4365 GCA_003132125.1 Micrococcales bacterium
CTGCTGGTCGCGCTGGATCTGATGTGGTGTCGGGGCGGTACTCAGCGCGCCCAGGCAGGCCGTGATCTCTCCGGCGGACGGCGTCGCCGCCGTGCTGGGAGCGGTCGGGTCAGGGGTCGGTGTGGTATCGGTGGTCGCAGGTGCAGGAGTCCCGGACGGGAAGAACGGTGCACAGAGTGTCAAGGCGGCAGAGGTGCGCTGCACGTCCGTTGTGACGGCACGCTGCGCGGATGTCGCGAGCTTCTGCGCCCCCGCGAGGCTCTGGCCAGACCCTGCGCCGGAACCCGATCCCCCGGACGGACTCGAAGCGCGCGGAGTGGGTAACTGCGCCGCTGTCGTTACAGCTGCCGCCGCGGCGGTCGCTGCCGCAGCAGCGCTCTGGTCGGACTCCAGCGTGGCCTTGGCCTGAGCCAGTGACGCCTGGGCATCGGTGACTGCGCTCCGCAGCGGGCTCGGGTCGAGGGTGGCCAGCGGCTGTCCCGCCTTGACGGTGTCCCCGACTGAGACCAGCACGCTCGAGACGGTGCCGTCCACGGCGAAGCCCTCGGTCACCTGGTTGACCCGTTGTACCGATCCGGTGAGGTTGAGCCGCTGCTCCACCGAACCCGTGGTGACGCTGGTGGTCCGATAGGTGTCGATCGGGCTGGCGCTGGCATTGGTCCGGACCACGGCGGTCCCCGCGCCGACCAGGACGGCGACGACTCCGATCGGAACGGCGCGACGTACCCAGGTTCGGCGCTGGAACGGTTTGCGTGGCTCAGGCACCGGAGCCACCGCCCGTCGAGCTCGGGATGCCGCCAGCCCCTCGCCGGCCGAATCCCGATGAACACGAACCGTTCTGGGCCGGCCGGAGCGCGATCGACGTGGCAGCGATCGACCCGGTATCCGAGGTCTTGCCCAGAGCGGTGACGCACAGACCCACCACCAGAGCCTTGGCGTTGGCAGTCACGGTCCGGGTGTACGTCGTCGCGGCTGAGGTGTCCACGGTCTGCGCAGTGGGGGCACCCGCGGTGGCAGAGCCGGCCTGTGGTGCCGCGCTCTCCACGGTGAAGCTGGCGCCGTTGACCGCGGCGACCTTGCCAAAGGCTCCGAACCCACCAAACCCGTTGCCACCGACGCCCGAGCCTCGAGTGCGGTTGGGGTTGGGCGTACCCGCGGGCGGGGTGGCGTCAGCCGTCCCGCCAAAGGGTCGGGCCCCCGGCGTGCGGGCTCCGCCCAATGCCGAGCAGACCCCGTTCACAGCCGGCGTGATCTCGACCGAGGCAGCCGCGATCGGGCCGGTATCGGCGGTGGGAGCGGCCGTTGGCGCGGCGCCTCCTGGACCGGAGGGCAGCCTGGCTTCACGGGCCTGGACGCACACGCCGACGACGACGTCCGAGAGTCGCGCCGCCACGGTGTTGGTGAACTTGGTGCTGGCTGAGTAGGTGACCGCCGTCTGGGTGTCGGTGCTCTGAACCTGCAGCGTCGCACCGTCGATCTGGGCGAGGAGCCCGGTGGCTCCCGGGAACGCCCGGCCTGCGCCACCTGCTCCGTTGTTGGGCGCACCGCCGGCCGCGGCCGTCGTCGGTGCGCCGACGGGAACACCGGAGGCCGGAGTCGTGCCGCCACAGGCGCTCACGAACAGCACGGCACCGCATACTGTCGCTGCTGCGGCGATCCTGGTCAGGGTCATGTCAGTCACTCACTTCTCAAGGCGTCGATGGGGGCAAGTCGGGCAGCACGGCTGGCGGGATAGACCCCGGCCACGATGCCGATGATGAGGGCGATGCCGAGGGCGCCGATCGTCGCGATGGCGGGGATGGTGACCGGCTGACTCAGGAAGTGCGGCAGCACCTGGGCGCCGACCAGGCCCAGGATCACGCCGAGCAGGCCACCGCAGAGACCTAGCGTGCTGGCTTCGACCAGGAACTGTCGTCGGATAGCGCTGGGGGTGGCACCCATCGCCTTGCGCAGCCCGATCTCACGGATCCGCTCGGTGACGGACACCAGCATGATGTTCATGACGCCGATACCACCGACCAGCAACGAGATTGCGGCGATCCCGGCGAGCAGGACGGTCAGGGTCCGGTCGGTGGACGTGGCCGTGGTCAGCAAAGACTGCTGGCTGCTGATAGTGAAGTCGGGGGTGGCCGCCGTCACGCCGTGGGTGGCCAGCAGCGCATTGGTGGCCTCTTGGTAGGCAGCAGAAAGAGAGTCCGTCGAGGCGGCCTCGATGTAGAGGGTCGAGACACCGGCAGCATTGCCACTGCTGGCGACTCGGCTGCTGTAGGTCGTCTGCGGGACCAGCGCCTGGTCGTCCTCGTCGGTCGTGGTCGATGAGCCCGCGGTGTTGAGGATGCCGATGACGGTCATCGTGGTCCCGTTGATGTCCACCGTCTGCCCCAGCGCGTCTCGGCCGCCGAAAAGCTCCGTGGCCGTGGTCGAGCCGAGCACGGCCACAGGCGCCGAGCTGTTGAGCTCGGCCAAGCTGAAGAAGCGTCCCTCGGCCAGGCTACGAGCCCTGACCTGGAGCCAGTCCGGTGTCGTACCAACCACATTGGTGGTCCAGTTGGTCGTGCCAGCAGCGAGTGACTGCGACCCGGTGACCACAGGAGCCACCTTGGCGATGTCGGGTGCGACGACACGACTGGCTAGCGCTGTGGCGTCCCGCGTCGTCAGGGTGGAGGCAGACCCGCGCCCGCCGCGGATGCCGCTGCTGCTCGTCGTGCTGCCCGGCGAGACGATCAGCAGGTTGCTGCCGAGCTGGTTGATCTGGGCGCGCACCTGGGCCTGCGCGCCCTGTCCCAGCCCGACCGTGAGCATCACGGCTGCGATGCCGATCAGGATGCCGAGCATCGTCAGCGATGAACGCATTCGGCGGGAGAGGATGGCCTCCAGCGCGGTTCGGAACGTCTCGCGCCAGTTCATCGGACAGTTCCCGCGGGCATCGCCAGGGCCGAGTCCACTTGTCCGTCAAGGATTCTCACGATGCGTTGCGCTGACTCGGCCACATCGCGCTCGTGGGTGATGAGCACGATCGTGCGGCCCTGATCGTGCAGCTCGGTGAAGAGCGCCAGGACGTCCGCGCTGGAGTGTGAGTCGAGGTTGCCGGTCGGTTCGTCGGCCAGGATGAGCGCCGGGTCGGTGACCAACGCCCGCGCCACGGCGACACGCTGCTGCTGACCGCCCGAGAGCTCACCGGGGCGGTGCTCGATCCGGTCACCCAGACCGACACGTTCCAGGGCGTTGATGGCACGCTCCTTGCGTTCGGCCCGGGCCATGCCTGTGTAACACAGTGGCAGCTCGACGTTGCGCCATGCCGGTAGCGATGGCAGAAGGTTGAACTGCTGGAAGACGAAGCCGATCTGGCGGTTTCGAACGTTGGCGAGGGCGGCCTCGCTCATCGTGCTGACGTCCTCACCAGCCAGGTCGTAGCTGCCCGTGGTCGGTACATCCAGGCACCCCAGAATGTGCATGAGGGTCGACTTGCCCGAGCCCGACGGTCCCATGATGGCAACGTATTCGCCTCGTTCGACCTG